>NZ_CP092282.1:47500-347500 GCF_024972775.1 Dehalobacter sp. DCM
GGACGCAAGTGGCCCTGGATTCTGCCGACGTCATTCTGACCCAATCAGATCCGGGAGATATCGAATCCTTCATTGAATTGTCCCGAAATACCACCCGTAAGATGAAGCAAAATCTTGTCTGGGGAGCGGGTTATAACTTTATTGCTATCCCGATAGCCGCTGGTATTTTGGCTCCTATCGGAATAACTTTGAGCCCTGCGCTTGGAGCAGTATTCATGTCCCTCTCCACTGTTATCGTTGCGATCAATGCAATGCTTTTGAGATTAGACCCGAAATAAAACGAAGCAGGAACAAAAAAACACTGGCTGGTGTGCTGTACAAGGATATACGTACACCCACGGATTTCTGAGAAAAAACAGGACTCCATCATTTTAATCTGGACCTGATTTCAAGGACAATATCGGATAGTAATTCTTAACACAATTTTACCCGCAGCTCTTTTTATTGAGTTGCGGGTTTTCTGCTTGTAAAGATTTCATTGTGGTTAGAAACCAAATGGTTTATAATATTTTCTAATAAGGCATGGAGGGACTATTATGAAAAACTCGGACATGATACGACAGCTATGTGAACAAATGAATATCAGTGTCTCCGAATTGGCTAGACGATTAGGTCAGTCGCCACAGAACTTCGGGAAGAAGCTGAAGCGTGAAACGATTACCTTAGAAGAACTTAAGACCATAGCAGATGTGATGGATGTAAAGTTTGAACAGGCTTTCATTCTGCCTGATGGGAAAGAAATAAAAACAGGAAATGAGTAAAGGCGGCGGTCTACTATGATGATCAGCCCGGAAGGATATTATGAAGAGTATCTCAAAGGAAAAACAAAAGAGCAGATTATGACCGCTATACGTGGGCTTAAGCAGGAAATAGGCCGTCTTAAAAATACGATGGAAAGCCCAGACTATGGCCAAGAAGAAATTGTGCATCCGAGTGAAGATACGCGCCTTCACTGGACTCGTGAGTATTTGGAAAGAGCTAAGCAAGGTTATGCTGAGGTTGGTGGAACTTATACTTTATCAAAATCAGAAGAAAAGGCTGCTGACTTTGATTCAAACATGGATTTCATCAGCAAGATTATTTTTAGCATTGGCGGTTACTTTGGTGGTTATCGCAGCTATGTAATAGAGCTATCAGATGGATTGAGAGCATATACAAAGTTATGGGAAGATGAAGAACCACTTGTTCTGCTTGATGAAGATGATGAACCTTTCACAAAGGAAACCTTTATAGCTGCTCTGGCTGACCTTCACATTGGTGAGTGGCGCAGAAGATATTCAACACTGCGTTTTGGTTACACAGTATGTGATGGCACGCAGTGGGAGTTAGAATTTGAATATTATAATGGCCACAAGACGGTAAAGTTTGACGGTGATAACTCATACCCGTATAACTTCGATAAGTTTCAGATGCTATTTGGCATTGATGATACGGAGGAGGATGATGAGTAAAATCGATTATGTAAAGGAGGTTCAAAATTGGATAAAAACAAATTGAAAGCGTTATCATTTGATGAGCTGCGCACTTTGTATAGGAACTTTCTACATAGCCAAGACATTTCAAAATTAACGATCGATACTGCTTATAGTGACACCTTCTACCTATGGAGAAAAGGCAGCAAAGACCTTTTCTGGGATACAGTGACGGATACTGATTTTGAAAATGTGGCAAAGAGTGAACTAATAAAGACTCTTTCCGAGCACTCGACTGGAAACGTTAAGTCACTAGCGAGTAATTACTTGTCCCATTTAAAACGATTTCGTTTATTTTTGTCATCAAATGGGACAATGGAATCCGTTGAGATTAAAAAACCAATTAAAGTAAAGCAAATAAATATGAGTCGAGAAATAATAATTAATAAAATGTATGTTGGAGGCTATCTGTTAGAGGGCGATAATATAGGCCATGAAATCATCAATCTCTATAAGGCGGATGATGGAAAAAACTATATCTATCTCAATTCACAAGGAACAATAGACTTATCTCATGGAAAAAATAGAATAACTGTTTTGATGGTGAGAAAATTTGCAACGAAAACATATAAAGTGCTGGCCAAGGCAGATGGGGTTATGATTCTTGATTTTGCGGACAGCAGACTACCGCGAAAAGAGAGATATAAAGGGCAAGTTGCATTAGGACTGACATATGGCGGAATAAGCCTTGTAGATCTATTTAATGAGAATTCTTTTCGCGGTAGTCTAGAAGATGAAAAAAATGCTTACGCAACGTTTATTGCAGATAAGGTTATAAAGCCGAAAATGCAGATATATATTACAGATGATGCGTCAGCAAGTGGTGACAACACCTTTTTCGTTCGTACATATAAAGGATTTGGCAAACAAACATTAAGGGAATTCTATAACGAAAATGAAAAGCCGGATTCTTTCGTTGATTTGAATAAGATAATTGAGAACAAAGAGTTATGGGAAGAGGCAAACACGACACAAGCAATTTCTGAATTACCTGAACCTCAAAAAGATCCATACTTCAATTTCATGAAAATAATCAAACATGAGGACAATGAACTCGCTTTTTCGAACATGTTTGCTTACTTTTTCAATCTCAATAGAGATGCCTTTTCTCTTTTTGCTAACGATGTTCTGCATATCGAGATGCAAGCAGATTTCACTATTGAGAGAGAAAAGAAAAACATTGACCTGCTTGTATCAGATATAAATAATGTCGTCGTAATAGAAAATAAAATAAAATCGAGCATCAATGGTATTAATGACCGTCACGATATCTACAGTGATCAAGTACAATCACAACTAAAAAAATACTTTCAATTTGTTACCTCTGATGATGATTATTGCTCGAAAACAGCAAGTTGCTTTATATTTTCACCCAATTACAATCGCATTGAACTGAGCAAATTTTCGTGCGGTGAAAAATATACTGTTATTTATTATAGAGAAATTTATAATTTCTTCATTGAACATAGAAAACTGTTTGATGATGTGCCTTATTTTAATGACTTCATTAATGCAATGTACAAGCACACAAAGGACTATGATAATGAGTTAGAGGAAGAGATGCAAAGAAGATTTCAAAATACGATTTACAATGCAAAGAATCGGTAGAAATAAGTGGAGGGATAAAATGAATAAAATAACCATCGAGTTTTTTCATGACGTCATATGCAGTTTTTGTTTTCCAATGTCCTATCGGATGCGGCAGCTCCAAAAACTGATGCCGGAAATAGAAATCGTGCATCGCTCCTATGCCTTAGTGAAATCGGAACGCGATTTCGACGCGATGTTTGGTTCAAGAGCAGCAGCCAAGGCTGAGATTATGAGTCATTGGGAACATGCAAATCATAATGATGACCACCATCGGTTCAACATCTCCGGAATGCGCCAGACAGACTTTTTGTTTCCGTCTTCTATGAAAGGCCTTATTGCATGCAAAGCGGCATACTTCGTAGCGGGCGATGCTGGGTATTGGGATGTTTTTGACGCGCTGCAAAATGCCTTGTTTGTACAAAATCAAAATATTGAGGAAAACGAGATTATCGAGGACTGTGTCAGAGAAAGTGGTATAGACTTTGAGTCCTGGGTGCACCATTACAATAGCATAGAGACAAAAGATGCAGTAGAGAGTGACTTTCTTCTTGTAAAACAATATAACATTCAAGGGGTCCCGGCACTCGTCATAAATGGGAATCAGCAGATTAGCGGCGCACAACCCTTATCTAAAATTATCCAAGTCATAGAGGAAATTACAAAAGGAAAAGAACAGCCGACATCTGACGGAGCTTCCTGTCGCTTGGTGGACGGAAAAATCGAATGTGAATGATCCATTTGAAAAGTATTGATATGTTCTCACGAACAGACAAAACCATTGCTATGTTCCCTCGTCCCTAGAAAGAGCAAAAAAGGTCGTTGACCTGTTTCCACTAACGTAAGATACCAAAATTGGCAACTGACATCATAAAAAATGACTCGGGCCATCCAGAACATGGAAACATGTCTATGTTCTTTTAGATTGTTATCCAGATCAACAAGTTGCTTGGACACCCGATTTGGCTAGTTGGCTATATTATCGATTTTATTGGTTATTCATATTCTATAGAACCCGCTCTATTTTTTTATCTTCTGGGCATGAGGCTCCCATAATAAGATCGACGTTGTTTTTTATGATTACAGATTGTTTCATAATGCTCTTCATAGACCTATAGTCTGCTGATAGCGATTTTTTCGCACTCGAGCACTTCCGGTATTCTAATTGAAGATTTTTCATGGCAGGTATTTGCTTTGCTGAGAGCAAACTGAATGCTTGTTTCGCAGATTGATGAAGCAAAATATCCTCTGTGTTTGCTTCATAAAACCTTCCTGAAAATCCGGACTCTCGATATGCTGTATATATCTCCTTCGTTTTCGCATAGTTAATGATATGCTTCTTCAACTCAGTAATCTCCGCCATTCGTTTTTCAAGATCCTTGATCTGCTGTGACAGCTCGTGATAACGATCCGTCGCAGCTTTTGTTTTTTCAACGAGTTTTTCATAGTCGGTGATGTTATTCTCCGTCAGAAAATTGATGGTCTGAGCCATCTGTTTCAGATTGAAAACTTTTGCCCAGCGCTCGTAGCCAGGACCTTTACCAGCTTGAAGTCTGGCCTGGATATCCACCAGAAGATTAATCTTGTCTGGATTTTTTCGATAAGGTCTTTTGACTTTTGGAGTGTGGACGGTCTTTCCGAGTATCGCTGATCTCAACTCTTCCTCAGAATATCCTTCTCCGAGGGATCGCAATCTTGTGAATTTCTGCTGACCAATAGCTTTAAAAGCGAGATGCTGCCCCTGTTTCACTTCATAACCATTCACCACCATCAGCTTCAGGAAGGTGTCAAAATCAGCTGGCTTTTGAACCATGACAGCATCGATGGTTTGTCTCAGCTTCTCCTGCCAGGATAGTGGTTTCTTATCGCCCAGCCACTTGCCGTAATGGGATGGTCCTTGCTTTGGCGCTTCAATGATAGAGAGCCCGTTCTCAAGGCAGAGTTTGTCGCTGATTTTCCGGATCACTTCACTGGAGCCAAGGAAATTTCTGAATTTTTGCGTATGGTCGATGGATGTAGAATTGAAAATGATGTGATTGTGGATATGGGCATGATCGGTATGTGTGGCGACAATAAATTGATACTTGCCTTTGGTAAAGCTCATGGCCAGCTCATAGCCGATCTCCTGTGCCCTCTCTGGGGTGATCTCACCTGGCTTGAAGGACTGCCGGATCTGATAGAGCACGATGTCGCTCTTCTTCTCTTCACTGCGTCCAATGTAGGTCTCATATTCTTTTTTGCAAAGCAGCATCTCTCCAGCAGCGGTTTCCGGTTCACAGCCATAGGCTTTGACGAGCTGTCCGCTGTTGGTTTTTTCTGGATTGATGGCATAGGAAAGGCGCTCATGCACCGTATGGGCCACGGTCTGACCTTTGATAACGTGCATGGGGATTAATCTCGTGGTTGCCACAGCGGACACCTCCTTCCAAAAGAAAAAGGCGCAGCAGATTGCTCCACCGCGCCCTTCACAGGATTATACTTTATCTTCTTAAATAGCTTTCAGGGAATCATTAAATACGCCAAGCAGTTCTACCAGGAATGCTGCGATCAGCGGCAGTCCGAAGGGACTGATCAGCCAGGCCAGGCCCATCAATTTCAGACCTTCCGGGACATCCTGCAGCAGGACTATGGTTCCTAGTGCGATGGCAAAGCAGACAAAAGCCACGATCCCCAGCACCATGGTAGACAGCTGACACAGCAAACGGCAGGCTGCAACAAGGATTGTTAAAGCCAGTGTGATTGGGAATAAGAACAACTTCATGAGAAATCTCATGCTGCACACCTCCGATCATTAGAGAATTTTCTTCTACCCTGATCGTAGCAAGGAATCCAAATATCGTCCATGTTGTCGAAAAAATTTTTAATCTATGGTGGAAAGGCGGGTCATGATCTGGTCCGCCTTTTCCCATACGCTCTTCAAACTGCTCTGGACATCCTCAATATCGGCTTCATAGATGCGTCCGGTCTCATGAGCCCGCTTGGCGTATTGATTCAGATTGTTGCTGCTTCTTCGAAGGAGCGATACCAGTTCAGAAATATCGGAGAGGTCCAGGCGGACTACATAGCCGTCAATGGCCATCTTCCTGATGTAAGCCCCCATGTTTTTTGTCCCTAACTGGCGCATCTTTTCTTCGATCAGCGCTTTTTCACGCTCATTGACCATGATAATAATGGGGATCTGACGCTTTCTGTTTGCCAAATTATCACCTCCACAAGTACCCACCACCCTTCTGCAGCAGATGCTCTGCTTTAGTCGTCTTCTTCTTTGTAGTCGGGAACCAGGATCAACTCTCCATATTCCTGATCACTCATGGCCGTCAGCTTCTTCAAGGCACTTTGGATAAGTTCGGAGAGTTCCGCGTCGTCAGGGGCAAGCTCCAGGTCGATTTTTTCAAGTCCTGCAATCAGACCGGACCGGGTGCCGGTATCATAAATACACATGAGGTTAAGCTCTTCAATACTGAATCTATCCATCTTTATCTCTCCATTTCTGCAGTTTTGTGAGGCGGCGTTTTGCTGAGCTCTGGTTTTTCAGAAGACTTTTTCAGCCGCTGCTTTACCGATTCCTTCTGTGGCTTTTTCTCTTCACGACCTTCGACAGCCTCTCTGGTCTTATCCGAATCTTTGGTAGGGACGTTATTGATCAGTCCATCAAATTGATTGTCATTTTGCTCCACCGTATCCTCGATGCTCCGCAAGGAGTTGATGGGTTTGATGAACTCCGGCACTTCCTTGAAGCCGATGGCATCCACATAATGAGCCGTGTAGTCACCGTGTTGCTTCAAGACAATGACATCGCTCATGGATAGGCTATGCCCTGTGAAGTCCTTGGGTCGGTCTTCATTGAACTTTTCATAGATGTCGTTCAGCGTCCCGTTTGTGTCCGAAGCCGCCTCAAAATGACCGGTATAGGTCAGATCATAATTCTTATAGTCCACAGTCAGACCAAGCTTCTGCAGGTGATACAGGCTCTCAAATTGATGGTTTCGCAGATTCTCATCGTTTCTCAGCTGATAGACGGCATAGGTGTCATCCGGACCTGTGAGGAATTCCACCTCCTGCAGGCGAGGAGAAGGATTCTCATCAGTCTCCGTCTTTTCGTTTTGCTTTTCTATGTCAGCTGCAGAAATCCCGCGCTCCTGGGTGATTTCCTTAAAATGGCGGTCGATGTCATCGATTAGCTCTGCTGAAGTCTTGCTGATGGTCTCCAGGGAAGCCTTCAGTTCAGGCAGATCCTTGTCCTTGCTCCAGGCAGCGATGTAACCAAAGCTGTTTTCGTCGGTTGCAATGCCATAATAGGCGCATACTGCAAAGGAAACACTTTCTGCCTCCACTTCTTCAGTTCTTCGATCCTTGGGTTTATCCGGTGCTTTCTCATCTTCTCTGTGATTCTTTTCCTGGTCAGGCTTCAGATTATGAAGCTTGGCGTGGGCGATCTCATGGATAGCCGCAGAGACTGTCTGGATCTCGCTCATGTCTTCCCGAATGGCAATCTTTTGCCTGTCCTGGCTAAAATAGCCGTCGGTGCTGGCAGACATGGCTTCAAAGAAGATGGGAACCGGGGAGGATCGCTTCAGAGCCTCCATGAAGACATCATATTGCTTGACATCGCCCGTCAAAGTACTCGCCAGCTGGGGAAGGGGCTTCCCGTCTGTCTGGGAGACATCAAAGACAGAGACGACCCGGAAACGGGGGATCTTGATCTCCACTTCCTCCGTCAGTGTCTTGCCAGTGACATCCCGCAGGGGTTTCTGAGTAACAGGATCAAGCTTTTCAACTTCCTTTTTCGTTTTGACAGGGGCTGGGGCAATGATGCGGATGCCTTTTTCACCCTTCAGGACATTGCGCTGGAACTGATCCTGCCAGCGATTATATCCAGCCACTAGTGTGGCATCTGGTTTTTGCATGGCAATCAGGATCGTATTATTCAGGGAATAATGATGGAACCTTGACATGGTACGCAGGTAGTCTTGGTATTTGTCGCCGCTGAAGAAATCACGGATGCCTTGTTCCAGTTTGTCCGTGATTTCCTTGAGGCCATCCTTGATGTTTTTCCCGGATGTCGCCTGAGCTGAGGATTCCCTGACAGCTTCCTTTTGGCCGTAAGCTGCGGGTGCTTCCAGCACGCCGTGGGCCTGGAAGGAGTAGTGATCCTGCTGATTGATCCCATTGATGATCAGGTGGTCCAGCACCTGGATGCCCAAAAGATTGCCCGTTTCCTTCAGTCTTTTCGTCACGGTGAGGTCTTCGGCGCTTGGCGTCAGATCACCGGATGGGTGGTTATGACAAAGGATTACCGCATTAGCCTTATTGACGATGGCATTTCGGAAGACCTCTCTGGGATGGACAATGGAACTGTTGATGGTCCCCAGGGATACGACCTCATGGTCGATGACGCGGTTTTTGGTATTGAGGAAGGCCACGACAAAGGCTTCTTTGTCATGGACCTGATCCATCACCGAGCGAAAGAAGGCCGCTGCCGCATCTGGTGAATTAATGACCGGGTTTTTCGAGTTGATACCGCTGCTCATGCGGTAAAGATCCAGAAAGGCCTGATGCTTTTCCCGCTGAGCTGGCGTGCTTAAAAGCTGTGTGGCATTCTCCACCAAAGCGCCGATGCCTTTTCTCTGGGCGTATTCAAGCGCGTCATCCTCCTTGACGCCGATGATACGGGCAAAGGCCTGGACATAGCGAAGTTCATCCGTGTTGTTCATCGCTATCCACCTCCAGCTCGGCCATCATCTCAACTAAGAGAAACAGATCTCCCAGTTTGTCGGCATCTTCCGGCGTTGAAACGTATTCTTCCGGATTCTCCCAGATCTCCAGCAGATTATCCGTGCTCACCTCAATGCCGAGGAGAGCCCTGATCCGTTCTTTGACATTCATGATTTTTCCATCCTTTCCTTGGATTTTGTCGATGTTTTGTGCTTATCCTTGGTTTCACCGGGCGAGAATTCCAGCCTGAAATTGACGTACTTGCCGCCGGTATCCTCCATGATGATTCGGGCATCATAGGTCTTTTGCGTCTTGGGCGAATACAGGTTTTTCATCAGGATGCTGCCTTCCTGAAGAAGAGCAGCAGCTACCTCGCGAGTCAGGACTTTTTTCTTGTCCTTGAAGAAACGATTCTCTTTCCACAGAGCGAATGTACAGGTTTTGTTCTGGCAGAAAAAGCGACGTTCCCCTTCCAGCACCTGATCTCCGCAACGGGGGCAGGAACCGATGCTTTCCGGATTTAAGGCCAGCTCGCCGGGGGCTTCAGAGACCGCCCGATAGGTTCCGACCAGATCTTTCAGGTGCTGAGAGATCTCCGTCATGAAGATTTCAGGAGAGAGCTGTCCCTTTTCGATGCGCTTCAGCTTTTCCTCCCATTCCGCCGTCATCTGTGGGGATTTGATCTGCTCCGGCAGGATCGTGGCCAGAGCAATTCCCTTATGGGTGGGCTGCAAGGTCTTGAGCTTTTTGTCGCCGTGGCGTTCCACTAGCTCAGTCTTGATCAGCTTTTCCAGGATGCCTGCCCGTGTGGCCGGAGTCCCCAGACCTTTTCGCTCAGCATCCTCTGGAAGGTCCTCCAGGCCAGCATTCTCCATGGCAGAGAGCAGCGTATCCTCGGTAAACAGCTTGGGCGGGGTGGTTTTTCCCTCCTCCAGCCGGACGGAAACCGAATCAAAGTGCTGATCCTTTTCCAGTCTGGGCAGCGGGGTTTCTGCTTTCTTTTCCGTTTTTCGAGTGGTAATCGTGCTGCGATAATGCTCCTCCACAGACTTCCAGCCCGACTGCAGGATCGTCTTTCCCTTGGCGGTGAATTGTTGGCCAGAGCAGTCCAGCGCAACCGTCGTTTCAGAATAGCGATGAGCTTCTCCAGCAGCTGTGATGAGGCGGATAGCCAGTAGCTTTAAGAGCTCCTGCTCGCCCTTGGGCAGACTCTCCAGGATATTTTCCTTCAGTGCATGGGTCGGGATGATGGCGTGATGGTCGCTGACCTTGGAATCATTCAGCAATTGCTTTAGATCCGTCGAATATCCCTTCGTCAATTTCTCTGGCAAAAGGAAAAGTGCTGACTGAATGACGTCTGCAGTGGACTGCGCCATGTCAGCCGTCAGGTAGCGGCTGTCGGTTCGGGGATAGGTGATGAGCTTTTTTTCATAGAGGCTTTGGGCATAATCTAGCGTTTGCTGGGCCGTGTAGCCAAGAAGTCGGTTGGCTTCCCGCTGCAGGGTGGTCAGATCATAGAGCTTAGGCGGTTTTTCCGCCTTCTCCTGGGTCCTTACTTCAGTGACTGCGGCGGACTTTCCATGGCATTGAGCCAGGAGTTTTTCAGCCTCGGCCTTGATCTTCAGCTTTTCACTGGCTGCCTCAAAACCGGGGAGTTTCAGTACAACGGTGTAGAATGGCTCGGATCTGAAATCCTGAATGGCGGACCAGCGATCCACGATCATGGACAGCGTGGGAGACATGACGCGTCCAACATTAAGGGTCTGACGATACAAAACAGAAAAGAGTCTCGTTGCGTTGATTCCAATCAGCCAATCCGCCTGTGCCCGACAGAGGGCAGATTGATAGAGCGGATCATATTCCTGGCTGGGCTTTAGTTTCTTGAAACCTTCGCTGATGGCCTGATCCTCCATGGAGCTAATCCATAGGCGCTTCACCGGTTTCTGACATCCCGCCTGGCGATAGACCAGACGGAAGATCAGTTCCCCTTCACGTCCGGCATCCGTGGCGCAGATGATCTCCGTCACTCGGGCTTCACCCAGCAGGCTTTTCAGGATTTTGAATTGCTTTTGCTTGTCCTTGGGTATCTGGTATTTCCATGGCTCCGGAAGGATCGGCAGATCCTCGAAGCGCCATTTGCCAAAGCGCTCGTCGTAGACATCTGCCGGTGAGAGTTCCACAAGATGGCCGACGCACCAGGAAACCAGGACATCCGTTCCTTCCAGATAGCCGTCCTTTCGGTTGTTTGCTCCCAGCACAGAGGCAATAGACTGGGCCACACTTGGTTTTTCTGCGATCACCAGTCTCATTTGTCCACCTTCCTTTTCTTGTGGGGGAGGATCAGCTCACGGTAACAGACACCAGTACAGCAGTTTCCCTGCAGGTAGCTGCAGCCATGGCAGGGATGGGTCTTGGGCAAGACAGGAGAGAGCTTCTCCTGCCGCTGCCGGGGCTTTTGCTTCATCAGTCGTTCAAAGGGACTGTCCGTAAAATGCGTCATTCGTCATCACGCTCCGATTCGAAAGCTTCCTGATCCTCTTCAACTAGCAGTTTTTCTTCATAGTCGTCATCATCAAAGCTGTACTCATCCAGATGGCTGCTTCCCTTGACGCTTGGCTTGGGCTTTCTCAGCTTGAAGTACCACAGTCCGCCGCCGCCCAGAAGAATCAGAAGGACCACGACGATCGGTAAAGGATTCATGATTTTTGCAGGTACGGGTTCCTCGACTTCCGTTTCTGGCTCCGGTGTAGGTTCGGGTTCCGGCTCGGGAACGGTTGGAACGGCACCTTCACCCGGCAGTGGCTCCAGGGTGCCGTCTTCCTCCATCAGGGCTCTGAGGTCTGCTTCATCCACCATGTTCAGAAAGTAGACGTTATTTTCCTTGCCGGCCCGGTCGATAATCAGATAAAAGGTGTTGCCCGCTTTGGTCTTGACCGTAATGAACTGCTTGTCCTCGGTCTGTTCGCCTTCCAGGTCATCCACAATGGTCAGATTGCCTTCCGGAGTCAGGGGCACAGCTGCTTCCGGTTCAGTTTCTTTGACGGGCTCCGAGGCTGCGGGCTCGGCAGTCGGCATCAGAGCTTCCTCTATCGGATCAGAGCTTGCAGTGATCGCCTTGGATTCATCGGTCTGAGCATAGGCCGGGACTGAAAGAATGGAAATGCAAAGCAGCATGACCAGCAGTAGGGCTGAAGCACGAGGCCATTTTTTACTCATTTTCATTGGTGTTATCCTCCTGTGTTTTAAAGTAATCGGGCGCTCCGCCTGTTTCGCGAAACGCCCTGATGAATGCGGCCAGCTCTTCCGGAGTCGCGGAGACACTGCGGACCATTTCCACGATCTCGGTCTTCTCCAGCTCGTCTTTTTGTGCCTTAAGCTCGATGAGTCTGGCTTCGAGGCTTTTAATTCGATGGGTGATCTTATCGATCTCCTCCGTCAGTTTTTGGATCTTTGGATTCATGGTTACCTCCTTGGCAAACGCCCGAAGGCGTAAAAATGGGATTGGAAATACGAGGTGTTCATGGAGGCGTACTGGATCGGGTTTCCGGCGTGGATCATCATGCCGTCGCCCACGTAGATGGCCACATGGGAAACCGGACCGATACTGTCGTAAGTGCCGGTGAAAAACACAATGTCGCCTGGCTTGGCCTCCGAGGGTGGGATGATGGCGCACTGGTCAAAGATCCCCTGGGCAGTGGTCCTTGATAGTGGATAGACGCCCGAATTTTTGAACACCCAGCAGACAAAGCCTGAGCAGTCAAAGGACGTCGATGGCGTGGAGCCTCCCCAAACATAGGGATAACCCAGATACTTTTCAGCTTCCTTGATCAGGGCCGCGAAAGTGGGATCTGACAGCGCTTCCGGCGGGATGTCATAGTCCGTATAAGCGCCATTGGTGCCGCCGACGGCTGGCGGGGTGTAGGGGTCAGTCCCCTCGATGAAGAAATAGGGATTGAGATACTGGCCATTTAAAGTCAGTTCCAGGTGCAGATGGCTGCCCGTACTGGCACCGGTGCTTCCGGCCTTGGCGATAGCCTGTCCCCGCAGGACGCTCTGTCCTTCTGTTACCAGAATGCTGGAGCAGTGGGCATAGGTGCTACGATAGCCATCCGTGTCCGCAATGACCACATAGTTGCCATAGCCGCTGGCATCGTAGCCGACACGGACCACTTCGCCGTCATGGATGGACTGGATCGGAGTTCCCAAAGGCACACCCAAATCCAATCCACGGTGGATCTGCAACCGGTCTGTGATGGGATGGACACGCCAGCCGTAAAGGCTAGTGACATGGCTCGGCCAATTGAAGGTAAAGGGATTACCAAAATACTGTTTGTTGCCCTTGGTATCCATGTACACGAGATACATTTCCCGTTGGTCAGCGCTCATGCGGGGATAGACCACCGAATACAGGGACTGGCTGCTCAGGTTGATGTTCAGGATGTAGAAATTATAGGGGACCTCCACCTCATAGCTTTCGCGAATGATCTGGACCTCTCCGGTTTCCGGATCAGTCACGGTATAGGTCCGGTAACGGGTTTCGGTGCGGTATCGCACCTCGACGGTCTCTGTGATGCTTAAGCTGTACATGGAGGAAAAGAGAGATCTCAGCTCAGTTTCGACCTCCGCGTAGGTAAAATCTTCGAATCTTGCTGTCAGATAAGCGATCAGCTCATGAGGATCATGGCCGATGGGATCAACGGTGTAGCGGTATTCATCAAAGCCGGGATAATCCCGTTCGATGTTGAGCAGGTCATACTGCAGCTCTGCCTCCAGCCTTGTGTACTCCAGATCAGCGGCAGTGATGTCCTCATCGGATGCGGTGTAGGAAGTCGTGAGAAAGGCGTTGAGTCCGCCTACGGCCATCTGGGAGCAGCTGGCAAAGGTATTCAGGATCAGCATGACAACAAAGAAGATGCCGATAATCCCCAGAAAAACCTTGCTGTGCCGGGCAACGAAAGCGGTCGCCTTCTCCAGCGCTTCCTTCGCTTTCTTCGCGGTCTTCACGGTGGTTTGGGCCGTCTTCTGAACGGTTCCCGTACCTCTTCCGGCTTTAGCCGCAGCGTATTCCTTCTTGATGGCTTGTTTTTGCTGCCAACGGGACAAGGGATTGGTCGAGAAGAGCGGCTGCTCCCTGGCTGCCTGTTTTTGAAGCAGGCTGACATTGGCCTGGTCCAGCTTTTTCTCCGCCTTCAGGGATTTTCGCTCCGCTTTCAGCGCATGGGAGCGGTGAGCATTTTGGGCGGTCCGGACAGTGCCTTCAGCGGTTCCTTCCAGGCGGTGGGCAGCCTCCACGCCGACATTGTCATCTTCGGATCTTGCAATCTGCCGGTGGACCTCCGCAGCGGGCAAGGCTGTCGCAGCGGACTTGAAAGCTGAGGGTGTTTTCTTCACCTGAAGCTCTTCAAACTGCAGTTTCACTGGCTTTTTCATGGGACCAAAGGAAATGCTCTTCTCGTGGGTTCCCAGCGATTCTGTCTTGGACTTTTTTTCAGCTTTCTCCAGCCTGGTCGCGGCCTTGTCTGCCTTCTGCGTGGCTTTTTGAAGCTCCGGGGTGCTGCGTTCCTCTGTGAACCGAAGCCGGGTTATGGTTCGCTTGGCTTTCCTGGCGCTCATCTCACACCCCCTTGACCTCAGCTGGCTTCGTCGTCATGATGCGGTAAAGCTCGGTATCCTTCGGGAAACGGTCTGCAAAGGGCAGGATCACATTCCCATAGAACAACAGGCCTTCACCTTCACCGGAATGGGTAACATAGGACAGCTGGTGGGGAGAGATGTTGAGCTGCTTGGCCAGGATTTGGCGGTCCCCGCCTGCCTGGTTCAGCATGTAGACGAAGTCGCTGTTTTCAAAGATGTTTTCGATTTCCCGGGAAGACAGCAGGTCTTTGACGTTCTGGGTGATGCCCGTCGGAATGCCGCCCCACTTTCTGAATCGCTTCCAGATCTCGACCGAGTAGGCGGCGGTCTGCTCTTCCTTGAGCAGCAGATGGAATTCATCGATGTAGTAGCGGGTGCTTCGGCCTTCCGCCCGGTTGGTGGTCACGCGACCCCAGACCTGGTCCTGGACGATGAGCATGCCCAGCTTCTTCAGCTGCTTGCCCAGTTCCTTGATATCAAAGCAGACCAGGCGGTTCTGGATATCCACATTGGTTCGGTGGTTAAAGACGTTGAGCGAGCCGGTGACGTAGATCTCCAGCGCCGTCGCGATCAGCCGAGCTTCCTTCTCCGGCTGCTCCAGTAGGATTCGGTGCAGATCTCCAAGGATAGGGACATTCTCCGGCTTTGGCTCATTGAGATAAGCCTGATACACCATGCGAACACAACGGTCGATGACGGTCTTTTCGATGGGTTGGAGGCCCTCTCTGCCGCCGACGATGAGCTCACAAAGGGAAAGAATAAAGTCAGACTTCAGGGACAGTGGGCTCTCATCCTCGGAATAGTTCAAGTTGATGTCCATGGGATTGATGTAATGTCCGCTGGTGGGTGAGATCTTGATGACCTGGCCCTGCAGGCGCTCCACCAGAGGATAATATTCGCCCTCGGGATCGCAGATGGTGATGTCGTCCTGAGTAATGAGAAAGGCATTGGCGATCTCACGCTTGGCAGAAAAGGATTTGCCGCTGCCAGGGGTGCCCAGGATCAGTCCGTTGGGATTCTTCAGGGCTTTCCGGTCCACCATGATCAGGTTGTTAGACAATGAATTAAGCCCGTAATAGAGAGGCTCGCCTTCGCGCTGGAACAGTTCCTGGGTGGTGAAAGGCACAAAGATGGCGGTGCTGGATGTGGTCAGGCCCCGCTGGATCTCGATCTGATTGTGACCAAGGGGCAGGGATGAGTTAAGACCGGATTCCTGCTGGAAGTCCAGCCGGACCAGCTGACAATTGTATTTCTGGGCAATGCCCTGAGCCTGAAAGATGTTGTTGTCCAGTGTCTGTTTGCCGTCGGCAGTATTCATGATCAGAAAGGTCACCAGGAACATGCGTTCATTGTGGCTCTGCAGATCCTGTAGCAGCTTCTTGGCTTCGCCACCGTAGGTGGCCAGGTCTGACGGGATAATGTCCATGTCATAGCCGGAACGGACAGCCTTTTTCTGTTCTTCGATCTTCATCCGGTCCAGATCGGTGATCTTGCGCTTGATGGTCTTGATAGCAGAGGTTTGATCGATGGACTGGATATGGAGGGTCACCACCAGGCTGTTGTCCATGGACAGAAAATCCGCCAGCATGCGGTCGTTGAGCTCGGGGGCGAGGATCTGCAGGAAGGAAACGGAGCAATGCTTTCTGCCCATCCGAAAGTTCCTGCTCTCAGAAAAATCAAAGGATGAGGGTGCAATGTAATCCTTGGTGGAAAGGCCCGATAGGGGCAGCCAGTCCCAGTCAAAGAGAAAGCGCTCCTGACCGTCCAGATGGTAAATACTGTGCAAAAGCTTCAGTCGATCTTTTCCACTCAAAGGATCTGCTGCGACGCCGAGGCGCTTGAAGCTGTTCAGGAGATCATTCTCGATACGTTCCAGCCGGGGCTTGGCCGTGCGAAGATTCTCCGCTTCGATGCCAAAGGTGATGAACTTGGTCTTGGACAGGCCGTTGTTGCCCTTGGCCAGCTGGCCTCGGAGCATATTGGCATATTCTTCACGGATGTCATCAAAATCATCGTTCTGGTTAGGAATCAGGATGGACTGCTCGAATTCCTCGATGCTGGCGCTCAGATTCAGGAAAGAGAACTGAAAGCGGATGGAGCTGTCAAAGTAGTTGAGGAAATCACACCAGCCGTCAAAGATGGCCGTCTTGTCCTCGTTCTGCGCCAGCTGGTAGTTAATGTCCTGAAACTGAATGGTCTTGGTATATAAGGCATCTGTTGCCTGGCAGATGCCGTCGGGATGCATGCGCAGGTAAGGGATCGTCTGCTGGGCCGTTGCCGGAACCTTGCTGTCACGCTTGGCTCTGGCGATGGCGCTTTCAATGCGATTTCTTTCCTCGCGGCTGAGTTTTCTTTGGATGGTTTTCTGGTTGGACAATCGCTTTTACCTCCTTGTCCAGATTGGTTTGTCGCTCTACGGCGGCATAGAAGTTGTCGGTCCGGTAGGGCCGCTTCTTCGGTCGGATGAATCGGCTCTGAATGAGCTGATAGAGGATTTTTTCCAGGGGCTGACCATTACGTTCGTACATGGCCAGCAGGAAAAACGGCAGCATGGACAGCACCATGAGCAGCGCTGCTGTGCTGACACTCATGTGGGGCTTGGCAAGAAAAAACAGCGGGACGCCCAGAAGAGCTCCGCTGCCAAATGAAATCAGTTGTCGCTTGGTGAGATTGAGCATCACCTTGGTTTTGATCTTGGTCAGATCCTTGGGTACAGGGACATAGGCCACAGGCTTTCCTCCTTTCGTTTAGTGGGCATTGAAGATGGATTTGGCAAGACTTCCGGTCTTGAACAGGGTGAAACAGAGTAGAACAGTATAGCCGAGGGTGGTCCATACGGCCTTGATGATGTCGGTTTCCGTAGCGATGTTCTGCACCAGTACGGCATAAATGCCGACGCAGACCATGATGAGGAAGGCCTGGAAGGCCAGGGCCAAAAGAGAGCGAAGATAATTCTGTCCCATACCGCCCCATTCCCGGTTGACCATGGTGGCCATGGGGATGGGCCCTACCGACGTGACCAGATAGATCTCGATCATGCGGCCATAGATGACCAGGAAAATACAGATACTCAGGGCTTGCATGGTAAAGCCAATGAACAGGCTCTGAAACCAGAGTCCGAAGAGCGGACCCAGTTCCATGGCGCTCAGCCTTGTCTGAAGGTCTGCCACTGTAGTGGCAAGATCCACTGAAGCGTCCGCTGATATGACACCGGAAGCGCTGTTAACTACCGATTGCGCCATATCGAAGATGCCCATGACGATGTCAAAGGTGTGGGTTACCAGAAGAACGGCCACGAAGGTTTTGAAGATCCATTTGAAAAAGATCCAGGTATCGATGTCATGAAGATTATTCCGGTCGATGACCATTTGGATGAGCTCGTAGGTCATCACAAAGGCAAGGATCACACCCGCGATGGGGATGATGACGCTTTCGGAGAGGCTGCGGATCATGGAAAAGACGCCGGCATTCCATGCTGCCGGCGTCAATCCCACTTGACCTGCGATTTCGCCAACCTGTTGGTTGACGTTATCAAACATCCCCGACAAATTTGTGATGATGCCTTCTACAAGCATCGTCTTCAGCCATTCGGTGATTTTGTCGAGTATGCTTTCCATCGCTTTCTACCCGATTAACCGAACAGACCGGAAAGCAGTGGCACTAGGACGATGCCGATGAGAGCGACACCGCCGCCCGCCATGAGCTGCTTCATGCCCTGGGATTTGGCACCGGGGTTGTCGTTGCCGTAGCCTTCGAGAAGGTTGATGACGCCCCAGATGGCAAGACCTGCACCGAGAGCGACGACGAGGGTTTGAAGTACATCTACTGCACTGTTAAAGAATTCCATTGATTGACCTCCATTATTTTAAATTTTGAGATGAAAAAAGCCGCTCATTCGGCGGCTTCGGGTTCGACGGACAGATCCATGTGGTAGACCTCATAGATCTCATCCGGCTTTGGCTTGAGACGGGTGGACAGGTACTTCTCGATGTTGAAGGCATTGCGCGGGTCCGCATCGGAGAGATACTTGTAGTTGGGGTGTTTCGTGATGTCGTACTTGCTCGAGAGAAAAGGCCGTACCCCGCGCAGCTGCAAAATACACTTGCCGCCGTCCAGCACGGCCAGTTCGTCGATGCTCATCAGCTCCTTTCCGAGTTTCTGGTAGTTCAGACTGTGGGAAACCTCACGGCCTCGGCTTTCCCCGGTGTTGAAGGTGTCGATGGTCTCCTTACCAAGGGTTTCAGAAAGCTCTTTTAATGTGGTGCGCTCCTTACCGCCCAGAAAGATCGTGCTATCCATATTGCCGATGATGGTATCGCAGTGATCCTTATAGAGAGCTTTCAGCTGGGATTGGGCCTGCAGCACCAGACAGGCCGAGATCTCCCGGCTTCGGATGGTGGCTACCAGCTTTTCCAGCTTGGGAATTTGACCGATATTCGCCGCCTCATCAATGAGACAGCGCACATGCACAGGCAGACGTCCGCCATAGACGTCATCTGCCTTGTCGCACAGCAGATTGAAGAGCTGTGTGTAGGCCATGGAAACCAGGAAGTTGAAGGTGTCGTCTGTATCGCTGATGATGATGAACAGCGCCGTTTTCCGGTCACCCAAGGCATCCAGTTCCATTTCGTCATAGGCCGTCAGGTCTCTGAGCTCCTTGATGTCAAAGGGCGCGAGACGTGCCCCGCAGCTGATGAGAATGGATTTGGCGGTCTTACCGGCAGCCAACTTGTATTTCTTGTACTGCCGGACTGCAAAATGCTCCGAGTCACGTTCTTCCAAAGCGGCGAACATCAGATCCACCGGGTTCTGAAAGTCCTCGTCATCCTCGCGGACCTCTGAGGCATTGATGAGCTCGATAAGGGTTGTAAAGTTTCGCTCGCTTTCTGGAGCCTCATAGTGGATGTAGCCCATGAGCGCGGTATAGAGCAGGGTCTCCGCCTTGACCCAGAAATCATCTCCGGCTTTGCCTTCACCCTTGGTGTTGGCAATGAGGGCCGTCACCAGCTTGAGGATGTCTTTTTCGCTCTTGATGTAGGCAAAGGGGTTGTAGTGCATGGATTTGTTGAAGTTGATGGTATTGAGGATCTTGATCTTGTAGCCTTCCCGCAGGAGAAGCTGTCCGCATTCCACCACGACACTGCCCTTAGGGTCTGTGACCACATAGCTGGAATGGCACTGTATGAGATTAGGCTTCAGCCAAAACCGCGTCTTGCCAGATCCGGAACCACCCACCACCATGACGTTTTTGTTGCGTGCCAGGCGAGGGTCCTTGGGCCGGTTGTTCATGGTCAGGAGCTCAGTTTCCGTGAGGATAACGTTGTTGCGAAAGGATGGATCAATGAAGGGCTTGATGTCCTCAGGCTTGCCCCAGCGGGCTGAGCCGTATTCGATGTTTTTGCGGTACTTTTTGGCGTTCCTGCCTTTCACATGGACTGCCACCTTGATGGCGACAGCGATCCCAATGCCCGGGATCAGGTCCTGCTGGAGCAGGCTCGGCCAAGGTGACTTGAAAGCAAAAGCAAAGCCGTCCATGAGATGCAGCACTTTTTGTGAGACATCCAGTCCAGGAGAAGATCGCCAGGCCTCTCCAAGCTTTGAAGTAGCGAGAGCAATCAGAACATAGGGGAGGTTTATAAGGAGCAGTCGCTTGATTTTTCCTGTCATCGCGTCAACTCCTTGTCTTTGTTTTTCACCCGGTCCATGACCTTGGCCTGGACCAGAGCCTTGAATTTGGCAAGCTGCTCCAGGATGGAAGGTTGCTTGTCCCTCTTGAGGACCTTCGCCGTATATTCTGTGAAGGCTGCGGTGAGGGCATCGGCATCCCGGGCCTTGAAGAAGACCAGATATTTGGGCTTCTCTCCGGTGGTGTCCTTCTTGAGGGCGTAGTCTACGCCGTACTTTCTGGCGACTTGCTCAAAGGACTTGATGTTCTTGTCCGTAATCTCAATGTTGGAGACTCCGGCATTCTGACCGATGAGTTCCTTCACGGTCTGCTTGCCATGGGGGATCTGCGGCGGACTGTCCCGGCTCTTCTTCATTTCAGCCAAAAGCTTGATGAGTGCGGCCTTCAATACACGACCGGTCATTCGTGTGGTACTGACAGCCAGGGCGACGGTCCTGTTTTCCACCTCTTCCTGCATGAAAAATTCCTCCTTTCATGGTTTGGTGAATTCAATTTACAAAACTACGTATCTTTAGCATGAAATAAGTAAACTCGTAAGCTCTGTAAGATTTAGAGCTCAGGTTCCGTGGACTTCTGTTTCGGTTTGGCTACATACAGATCGTCCTTGGGCTTGATAGGGATGGCGACGATGCGGCTGCCCATCTTCATGAAGATCTCAGGATCTGCAAATTTCTCGCGGTACTTCTCGGCCAGCTCAGGCGTCAAGGAATCAAAATCCTCTTCACCAAGCCCGCAGACGATGAAGGTCCCGGCGATGATGTCGTAGTCCTCAAGTTTTCGGTTAAGGGGGAGTCCGATGAGCTTGCCTTCTTCATGACAGACAATGGCAACCGGGTCATCATAGGGATAGACGGCTTCGATGTAACCGCCGACAACCTGCTGCAGAGAGTTCAGGTCACCGGCGATACTGGCCATACGCGGCGATTTTTCAGGTTCAACAATCAATACATCCATAGATTTTTTCTCCTTTTCTGTTTTTGAAATTGCACGAAACATTCCTTTTAAGCCATGTTTTGTGCATAATCAGGAATTATGCTATTTGGGGGTCTTCTGACCGTGGCTTTTAACCGTCAGGATGCCGCTTAAGGTTGTTGACGGGATGCGATATCGCTCAGCGATGGCAATGTCGTTTTTCACGGCTTCGTCGATCCGAGAGCCGCAGACCACAAGGACGTTGGAGCGTCTGAGGTAATCAAGCTCAATGTCCTGTCTGTCCTTATGCTCCTGGGGAATACCGTCATCTATGAAGGTTGAAAGCATCAGGATCGGACAGATGGGATTGTAGCCAGCGTCGAAAACCTTCCGGCTGTATTTGGCGGCAATCTCCGTATTCTCAGTTGGATCAACGCCCCATGAAGCGGTGATATAGGCGAGAGGTCTTTTCATTTTGAGTAACTCCTTTCAGAAAAGATGAACTTTTGAATCAGGTTCTTATGGCTGGGTGAAACTTTGAAATTTGATTATCGTGCTAATTTGATTTGCGAAACTTGCATGAAAGTAAACCCTATCTTATTTGCCGGGCTTAATAAGGCTCCCCAGATCCTCGTAAAAGTGGGAACCTGCTCCGTAAAGATCATGTTTAACCAGTGCTGTATAATAGCTATCGATGGTGGATGGGGCATTGAATAACGTTGTTAGGAGGTATTTCTTGATATTCCGAATGAAGGTGGTGTTTTTATCCAGGCATTCAAAGACATATTCGATGTGAGTGCTGTCGATGCGCTGCAACCGTTCCTTGACCAATGATGCAGGGTAATCATCCCCGGCAACGGTGATATAGTCTCGCTTGGAACAGAGGGTCTCCACCATCAGGTCCACGATTTCATCCAGCCGATCCTTGTCATAACGCTGAACAATAAACTCGTATTCGATTTTCTCCTGGATGGTCTCCTTGATGGAATGAGCGTCCAATCCAATCTCATCCTTCTCGATCGTGGCTTCTCTTGATGGATCAGGGATTGATCGATGTTTACTTAATCCCTTAGTCATTAATGGATCTTTATTTGTTTTCTTAGTATTTAATTGCGTTGGATTTTCCAACGTAGGTTTCTCCAACACTGGAATATCCAAGATTGGATTTTCCAACATAGGTTTATCCAATGCAGGATTCTCCAATATAGTCTCCAGGTTTTCTGTAGAATTTGTCGCCAGATGAGGCTTTTCATAAATCGTGTAGTCCGTACCCTTGAGGTGACCAAACTCATTTCTCTCTCTGACTCGGACGATGTATCCAGCCCGTTCCAGTTCACGAACCGCTTCCCGAATGGCATCGATGCTCTCCCGGTTGATCATGGAAAGTCCCTTGAGGGTGTAATCCCAGTCTTCCGGGAGTGACAGCATCTGAGATAGTAGCCCTTTGGACTTCAGCGACAGATCCTTGTTTTTCAGATGATGATTCGCCATAACGGTGTAATCCCTCGTTTTCTCAACTCGAAATACAGCCATCTGCATCCCTCCCTTCGTCCGGTTGAATAAAAAAAGCGCTTCGCATTGAAGCACTTCGGAGAGGAATTACCTTTCCTGTGATTGCTGGCGCTTCCGCGACCAGCCTTCCAGCAGCTTGATGATGGTTTCCTCCATCTGCTGGGGTGTATAAGACTTCGGAAAATACTTCTTGAGTTTCTCGCCGGTGAGGGTAACCTTCTCCGGCTCGCCTTTTTTCTCTTCGGACATGATGGCGGTCATGACATCTAAGGTCAGTTTGCCGTCTTGACTGTACTTTTTCAATCGCTGGGCTTGAGACAGGGAAGGGGTAGATTGCTCCATGTCCATGGCTTCCATCAGCTGGACCTGTTCATGGGGTTTCAGGTAGGAAAGCTCAACAGCCGGATTGAAGGCTATCTTTTTAGCATCAACCATATCCAATAGCTCAGGTACGAGCTCTGTGAGGCGGATAAAGCGTTGGACTTGCTTATAGCTTTCGCCGGTTTGATCACCAATAATTTCAGTGGAACGTTTGCCTGAATAAGTAGGGACAACTTGTCCCACATTTTCTTTTGGCGGTCGACCAAGCTGCCTATCAAGAGCTTCCAACTTCAACTTGTAAGCGAAGGCGCGCTCACTGGGCAGTATGTTCTCACGTTGAATGTTGCTGTCAACCATGATAATGGTGGCAGCGTCATCGTCGAGATTCCGGACAATGCAAGGAAGAGTCTCCTTACCGGCCAGCTCACTGGCGCGCTTGCGCCGGTGGCCGGAGATCAACTCATATCCACCTTCTTCACGGGGACGGGCGATGACCGGTACCAGGACGCCGTGCTTGGTGATGCTCTCAGCGGTCTCCAGCATTGATTCATCATCTATCACCTTGAAGGGGTGATTCTTGAATGGATGAAGCTGTGTAAGAGGAATGTCGATGACCTTTTCCTGTGAGGCTTCGATCCTTGTTTCTTCAGTCTGAAAGATCTCATCGTAAGAGGTCAGATTTAGATTTCTGCCGCTGGGTTTCAAGCTTCATCACCTCCTTCGTCAGATTTCTGTAGGCTTCTGCTACTTTACCCTTGGGATCATGGGCAAAGATGCTTTTCCCATAGGAAGCAGTTTCTGCCGCCCTCACGGAGTGGGGGATGGACGAGTCGAACACCTTCAGCTTGGTTCCATAGGTTTCCCGCAAAAGGGTACTTATTTCCCTGGCGTCATTCGTCCGGTTATCTACCATAGTCAGCAGGATGCCATCGATCTTCAATTTGGGATTGATTTGCTTGCGGACTTTGTTGACGGTTTGAAGCAGCTGCTCCAGACCTTTAGCGGACAAATACTGGGCTTGGACAGGAATCAGGACACTGTCTGCTGCAGCCAGAGTATTGACCGTCAGCATGCCAAGGGAAGGCATACAGTCAAGCAGGATGAAGTCGTAGCCAGATTTGATACCGTCAAGATAATCTTTTAGGATCTTTTCCCGGCTCATCACATTGACCAGCGAGACCTCAAGTCCAGACAATTCAATGTTAGCTGGCATCAGATCCACACCTTCAGGATGATGCAGGATGCCTTCCTGGGGAGAAAGCGCGGTTTCATTCATGGTCTTACCTAGAACAGAGGATAGTGTCACGGGCAGTTGATCCGGCTGAGAATGACCCAAGCTGATCGTCAGGCTGCCCTGGGGATCGCAATCCACAAGCAAAACCTTCTTGCCTTCGGTGGCCAATCCGATGCCCAGATTGGTGCAGGTGGTGGTCTTGCCGACTCCGCCCTTCTGATTGGCGATGGCTATTACATTGGTACTCAAATATTTTTACCTCCTTCTTTTCAAATTTTCCGAATTTACGTTTGACATAAAATCCATATCTCCCAGAAATATGTATGAATTATCTACATATTTTGATAAGATTTATGTGTAAACCAACTTATTATTTGTGTTTAGTTAAATACCTGATTTAGGCCTACTATTACGAGGTCTGATCAGTAAGTCCATTAAATAATGAGGATTTAACATTTTGGGAGGGATATTTATGAATTATTTTGTATTTAACATAACTGAAAGCTGTGAACGTGATACAACAATTAATGATAAGAAAATCTCAAACCTGGATAAGATAATTGATTCAATTCTTGGTCACAGCGGAAACGGGCTTCCAGGAGAAATTCAACACTTCAAAATATCTGACGATGATGAATCCAATAAAATAAAACTTCTTAGAGACAAATATTTAGACTTACATAAAGTGGACTCCTCATATGAAACATTTATAAGCGGTCTCGCAAATGACTTATTAAAAGCAGAGTTAGTTGAAGAGAAAGATGGTTCTAAAAGAAGGCACAAAAGAATCACTCCAGGGATTCTGATAATAAAACATGAAAAAGGAAAGCTAACTTTACTAAAACTTGAAGAGACAAGCAGCATTGATAAGCTCACATACGAACTGAAAAGTGCATTTATGACCGATAGACGATACTATAAGGCTGCCATAATTTTAAACAAAACGATTAATGTTATAGACAAAAATCGAAAAGTAGCAAATTACTGGGCATATGACTTCTTGCATTTGGAAAGAGAAAGGGATGACAAGGAAAATACAAAATATCTAGTTGCTAAAATTAAATCAGATGAGTTAGTGGCTAGGGAGATCACTGATAGCACTTTACGAAAAATAATATCCGATTTGATGCGTGAGAAAATCTTAACAGAATCACGTTTCGAGCCAGATGAATGGTTGGAGGAGATTAATAATTCGATCAAATCGGAAGATCTATCTTTCAAGAAAATTGAAGACATATTTTCTACGGAGGCTTTGGATTTTCTAGATGAATCTTTTGAAATTGACAAAAAATTCGCCCGACAACAATTCAAAACTGTAATAGAGATAAGTCCGGATTTAAAAATAGAAGCGATAAATATAGAAGTTGCAATCAGAGCTCAAAAGATATCATTTGATGATGGTTACATACAAATACAAGTGCCTGAAGAATACAGGGCAAATATTCGTCAGCTGTTTAAATAAATGAGGTGATAAATTGAAATGTTCATGGTCAACTTCCGAACTTAATTTACAACTGGATGAGCAAGTGTCTGATGATCTTATTATGCATTTAAATGGATGCAATCCATTTTGCAATGGGGAAAATATAACAGCCTTAAGAACCCATATAGATAGAGGCGATGCTTTTTCGATATATCCATCAGCAAGTAATTTATTTATTTGTGATGAGCAATTCATTAAAAGTTGTACACATCCAGTTGCACTGTTCAAGTATTACGAGAAAAAAATCGGCAATGGGAAAATTCCTATTACCATAGGCAAGCGGGATGATATTCTTGATATTGAGCCTGTGACATACTCAGATGATTTAGGGCATACCTATCAAGAATTATTGGATACAGTGATTCTTGATGTTGGGTCTTTAAAAAAAACTGCAGTAACAACACCCCCAGATATTTTTTATTACCTGTCAAATCATAATGGTAATAGTAATCCCTTTTGCAGATTTCTTTCAGAATTTCTAAGTTTAATGGCGATTTCAGACAGAGTGATTGCATCAGACGAAAACCTAAATAAATTTGAGTTTCAAATATTCACAAAAGACAATGTAAAAAAATTTAGATTTACTTGGCAAGATGTCGAGTCTATGAATAATAATTTTTGGTATTCGTGCTACAAATGGATCACATCAGATGGGCAAAAATCCGTTGATGCAAAATTAAAGCGTAATATTGTAAGAGAAGCGATAGCCAAACACTATTCCGAGGATAGCGTTAAATCTTTTAACGAAGAAAGTAAATCAGAGTTAATTCAAATTTTCGATAATATTCTTAGGTTGATTGTTTCAGGGAGAACTACAGAATATTTCGAGACACAAAAGACTCTTAAGGCTGAGTATATTGATATTTACTCAAAAAACTTTGAGTCCTTCTCCAACGTTATAAATGCAATTTTGGCTTTGATAGTGGCTTTAGTTGCTGGCATGTATGGAGTCTTGTTTGCGCAGGGAGAAGTTTTTGATGTTTTCAGCCCCAATAAGTCAGTTGGAATACTTTTAATCCTAATGTTGGTAGCTGAAATCTTCGTTTTAATTTCTTCAATTGCCAAGTTCATCAGTCATAACTCTTATATAAAGAAGCTAAGAAATATTAATTCAGACAAGTTGATGATTTCGGACGAAGACCAGGAATACCTAAAAAATAATAGAACAGGTTTAGTGACATTCGTTTACATTACATTGACCGTCATAATTGCTCTAACAATAGGGGGAATATGTTGGTTTATGCGTTCGTGATTTTTTAGTTATCATCATAAAGTGCCTTATGAATACACCATTTAGTGAGATAAACTGACCCGATTCAAAACGCCTGTCAGGAATGAGGTCAGAAAGCAGCTGTAAAAAATGCTGGGCCTCTGCTCCATGACAATATGGCAGTCGATTTCTTCAGGCATCTGGCTCCCCATGATTTCGTGCATCATCCCGAGAAACACAGCAAATTGCTCATCACCCGTGATGGAATGCATGTAGAACAGGGTATCGACGAATTCGCCGAGGCTATCCAGATCATCAAAGGATTCAGATACCGCCTCGGCAAAAGCTTCACCTTGCTGCTCAGCCAATTGGTAGACTTGATTGTAACGTTGATTAAAGGTTTTTTTCATGGCGACCTCCTTAAATTTTGGCAAAATAAAACCGCCACGTTTTGTGACGGCCTTTTCTTGGTTTGCTATTCAATTCCTTGTTTCCTAGTCGATTTTAGATTTCAAGCCCTGAAAGTAGGGACTCAACATAAATTCCAGGAGAGATGGCTTTGGGATCAGATACCTGTTTCCCATATTGAAACATTGCATCAGATCCTTGGTACACCATTTAGCAACCGAATTTCGATGATAGCCAGTGATCTCGGATGCTTCGATGACGGAAAGAACGTCGGGGTAATAGGCCATCCTATGAGAATAGACCGTTGCCAACTTAGCTCTTTCTTCTTCCGTTAACACTTTTAGTTCCCGATTGTATCCCTTGTACGTAGGTCCTCGTTTATACCATCCAATTGGAGCCATATAGCTCTCAGGAGATATATCCCGGCCTTCAAGATACTCGATTACGTCGGTCATCTTGAGTTTGTACTTTCTGGTTTTCTTTCCGTTGTTGACACAGGGGACCAAGCCATTATCCAGAAGATGCTTTGCAGTCTTTTTACTGATGTTGCAGATCCGGTAGAATTGGTCCTTGGTAATAACAGCCGGATATTCCTTGAGCAGATAATCGTATTTACTGTTTATTTTCTTCATTGAATCACCTTTTCCTTAATTGGATTGTCAACGGCAGGTGATGCTGAAGCTCTATATTAAACAGTTAGAAAAGCCCTTTGTTCTCTCCTAAATCTCTCTTGTTCTCTCCAAATTCTCTCCTTTTTCCAAAAAAAGCGCCAAAATCGGGGTTCATTCGAACTATTGATTTGTCAAGGCCTTTCGGTATTCGGGTCCAGAAAACGCTGAAATTAGTGGGTTTGTAGATACTTCCATGTGCTTTTATCTTCTTCTAATTTCCACCATAGTGTGCATAAGACAAACGACTCGAAATCGTTCGGTCGGCTTAAAACCGGCTCGTGAGTTCGAATCTCACCGCCTCCGCCAGCCTACAATGCTGTCAGTCCATAGGATTATGAACTGACAGCTTATTTATTTTACATTAGCACTGGTTCAGGTAACTGTAACTGTGGCGCTATTGGTTCAGGTGGTAACTGAGAGAGAGAAGTTTTGTCAATCCACGTCATGGCATTGGCCGACGCCAATTTAGAGTTAAACTCCAGATGGGCGTATGTATTGGCCGTAATTGCAAAGTCACTGTGTCCCAGCCATTCTTGAATTTGTTTTAGCGGTACGCCGCAAGCCAACAGCAAACTGGCACATGAATGGCGCAGGTCGTGAAAACGCATTCTGCGAAATTCATGTTCAACCATAAAAACAGGAAACTCGCGTGTCAGGTAATCGGGCTTTATACGATTGCCAAGCTGATCCACATAGATGTAAATACCTTCGGCTTTGTTGTAGGATTTTCCGCAGAGCTTCTTATAATACTGCTGTTCCTCCCGGATAGCCAACAGCTTTGCCCGAAATGTCGGCACAAGCGGCAATGTACGATAGCTGGACTTTGACTTCGTTGTGTCGGCCGCCACTACAATCCTTTTTCCATTAATCGTCGCCATCGTTACGGTATGCTCGATGGTGATCGTATTGGCTTCAAAGTCGATAGCCTCCCACTTCAATCCTACAATTTCGCTGCGGCGCAGCCCATAAAATGCACCCAGGATGACTCCTAATTCCAGTTTATGACCCTTTACTGCTTCAAAAAGTTCAACAACCTCGGATTGTTTGAGAAATTTTCCGACAAAGCGTTCCTTTTTGGGCCTTTTCACTTTATCCATAACAGAATAGAGGATAAAGTCTCTTTCAACCGCATATTTGAGCGCCTTGCTGATGTTCGCATGATACTTGTGAACCGAAGTTGCCTTTACACGTTTGAGCTGTTCGGCGTAAAAGTCATTGATATCCAAAGCAGTCAGGTCTTGCAGGTAAATACCCTTTTCACGGAAATACGGTGCAATTACAGTTTTTACATTCATGCAATAGCCGCCATAGGTAGTCAGTTTGATGTCCGGCCTGATCACGTCAAGCCACTGCTCCATGAAGTCAGCAAATAATATCTTACGATCTTCATCTGGATTTTCTGGCTGCTCTTCTTTTTCTTGCTGAGCTTGCATCAACATTTCTTCGTATTCTTGCCGGGTTTTCTGGAGCATTGTTTCAGCCCGCTTCTTGTTTCCTTTCACCGGCAAACCAGTGGATACGCTTTTACGGTTACGTCCGCCATTACAATCTGCCCAACTCAATGCCATCTGGTAAATGCCTCGTTTTTCTTCCAGATGCCCCGCAACCTTAATAATAAGCTCATTATTTTGTAGATGATCTGTTTTCACAATAAAATCCTCCATTTCTAACAGATAGATTTCACCTACCATTGACACTTATAGTTTAGTAAGAAAAATCTATCGCGTCTATATGTGTTGCACTTTTATTGATTGTTTTTTGATATATCCGGGATTCCAAAGGCTCTCATATATTTCATAACCGTAACCTTTAGTATCCGAAATTCACGCCCTACCTTTAAGCATGGCAAGGTTCCGTTATTTATGAGCTTATAGACAGTCTTTGTGCTTATTCCTAACAGCTTGCTGACCTGCTTTACATCAAGAACGTCGGGATATTCCTTGAATACCAAACGGTAGATTTCATGAGTGCTGACTTCCACCTGATTCACCTCCGGATACTTATTTATTACCTGCATTAACATCACAAGAATAGGCTGGCTCCAGCTTTAAAAAGCGAAAGCCAGCCCATGGTTTCTAATGTTAATTCCACCGCATTTGCCACGCGTCCCCGGTGCGGGAATACTCCAGGCTGCCGGTGGCTCCGGCATCATAGCTCCGCTTGTACCGCCCTTTGCCAGAGTAGCGCATACAGCAGAAACTCCCCCCAAGTCTTTAGGGGGCCGTGAGGAAGTATCATTATGCCCATGCTTGTTGTCGCGTACTGGCTTGCCACAGCCAGATTAAAGGCATCGTTTATCGCTCCTGCATATGCTATCGTCGCGCCGATCCCTTAATCGCTTGCTCTTTTGGAGCAGCATGGAGAACGTACCTGAAATACTGTATATTCAGTTTTCAAAGTTCAAGGGCCGGAACCTGTTTGCCGGCCTGTAAAAGCTCATCGTTGGCCGATGGGCTTTTACAGATAGGCAACACAAATAGCCCGTAAAGCGGGAGCATGGAAAGGGACATGCCCCCGTACAGGCTATGGTTATGCTACTTTAAAAGCAAGGATTTTGGTAATAAGCTTGGTTTCCAGCCTGCGCCTAAGTTCCTCATCAACACATAAATGAGGGTTGCCGTTTTCATCGTAAAGCCGCTTGGTAGACAAGGCGGCTATGTAACCCTCATAATGTTTCAGCACGGCATTGATAGCGTCAATATTGCCGTCAGCCGCCATTCTGATGACGGGGAAAGGAAGCAGGCTGGTATTTTGAGATTTATGTTTATTCATCAGCTTTTCCCTCCAATAATTTTTTAAGCTGCCTGAGCGAGCTTGTCCGTTGGTATTGGACTGTGCGCCGTACCATGTTCAGTTTTTCTCCAATCTCCTGATCTGTCATATCAAGAAAATAGGATAGCAGGATAATATCGCGTTTTTGTTCCGACAAAGCTGCCAAAGCTGTGCCGATCAAATCGTCCTTTACCGCAATGTCGTATCCCAACACACTGAAATGGTTACTATCGGTGGAATATTCATCCATAACGTAAAGCTGATCCAATTCCTGCGGAGACAGTTCCGAAAAAGATATTTCATATTGCAAACGCCGTTGGGCTTCACGCACACAATCACGGTATTCTTCTCGCAATATCTTTTTGCAGAAGCTGTCAAACTGGTGCCGGATAGTTTTCCTTTGGGAAGAAGATAGCTCCATTGAGTTCACCTCCTTCCGTACCCGCAAGGCGGTGTTCTTTTCCCTTTCACTCACTATCCCGTTTGAAAAACGGATTTTGGCAAACTTCAAGGTAAAAATTTGAATTTTATTTTTTGAACTGTGGTCTTTGGGTAGCCTGCTCCAATTTTGAGGGCTTGTCCGTGCCTGATGGTCAGGTACGATAGCATCTTTGCTTGTATATACTTTCATAACCTTTTCCTCCGATCTGTTTTTGCATAAACAGTGCAGAGGGAGGCGAGCGTCCACCAAAAAGTGATAAAAATCTTCTATATTTGACATTAAAAAAGCGCACCCGCTTTAAATCAGGTACGCTTGCAAGGAAAGCCATGAATAATGGCAAATTATTTATGTTAATGTAAAATCGTGTCGATATAAAAAACGCCGCAATCCTATAATGGATCGCAGCGTCTTGACAGCTTTTAATTTTTCGTTTTCGTATTTGATTTTGCCTTAACTTTAATAGTAAAATATATATCATTCCGTAACCTCCCCAATGGGGAATCGGAATGACATTATTACCATAATTCCCCATATGTCACAATGGGGATTATATCGTAGAAACTTGTCAAAAACTTATAAATAACTTGTCAAATACCTATAAAATACCGCAAGTTTAGACAGAAAAAATAGCTTGTTTGTCGTAATCAAGCCGTTTTTAAAGTTTATTCCAAAACCATGTCGATAAAGTAACCTACATCCCGCACGGTTTTGATGTATTCAAATGTATCAGGGAGAGAACGAGTTCAAGATGTGCCTGGAGATAGGCGCGAAAGAGAAAGACATTTTTAAGTGCGGTTGACAATGCACCTTAGCCCTACTACTTGGCATACTCCCACTTGAGCTTTAGCTGCGTTTCAATATTGGTTGGCGATTTATGAATAACGTTTTTATTGAGAATAAAGATTTTGCATAGATATGGTTTAAAAATGCATCCATATCTATTTATTATTTGACAGATATCTGTTATAATAATTTTTGTAATTTTGTATAAGGAGCGCATGTGATGTCAATACATTGCAGATTATCCGTGCTGATGGGCGAAAAAAGATACAAAATAAAAGATGTGCATGAGAAAACAGGGCTTGCCAGAACGACAATCTCAAACCTATACCATGACAAGATGGAGCGGGTTGATTATGAAACTCTCAATAAGCTTTGTGAATTGTTCGAATGCAGCGTCGGAGATATATTAAAATACGATAAAGACTAATATTTAATATTTAATTCACTTTGCTGTCCATCTTATGGTACAGTAAGCCTGATAAAATAGAGGAAGTAAGGGGGTGTTTTGTTATGTGGTGCAAGAGTTGTAGCAGGGAAACTAATAGTGAAACCTGCGAGATTTGCGGTAACGCCACTGAGCAGGATACTCCTATTATGATTTATTGGTGCAACAACTGCAAGACACCGATCATAAAATCAGCAAGCAGAATCGACAAAAACATCTGTCCTTTATGCGGAAAAGGAACCTCTTATTTATGTGCTGATTTGCGCCCAGTATTTCCTGAAGAGCGGTTGCTGATTGAAATGTTAACCGCAAAACCGTTTGAATACATAAACAAGACCGTTTGGGCGGCAGATAACCGTTATTACATTGACGGTGAATCGAAGATGATCCCAATCAGTGCGTATAAAAAGCGCTCTGCCAACAAAATTATGGAGCTGCTTGAAAAGTACAAAGATCAAAACAGCTATGACGTTTTTAATCAAACTATAGATAAGTTTATCAAAGCCAATACAGAAAGACTGCATTACATTTTTGATGAAGCCACAGAGTTTATCAGGGATACCGCCAAAGCATACCCAAGTGAGAATATAGTAATCTCATTTTCAGGGGGCAAGGATTCAACCGTTACCGCCGATTTAACCGTGCGAGCTTTGAGTAATCCTAACTTAGTACATATATTTGGCGATACTACGCTCGAATTCCCCTTGACAATCGAGTATGCTAAGAGATTTAGAGAAAACAATCCAAAAGCGATATTTAAGACAGCAAAAAACAAGGAGCAGGACTTTTATGAAGTTTGCGAGGACATTGGCCCCCCTGCTCGTATGCTTCGCTGGTGCTGTTCTATGTTCAAGACCGGACCGATCACCCGTGTACTGAACAGTATGTATCGTGACAGGGACATTTTAACATTTTACGGCATCCGCAAAAACGAGTCCGTAAGCCGTAGCAAGTATAACCGTGTTGAAAATAATGCGGAGTCGGTCAAGATACAAAAACAAAAAGTCGCTTCCCCTATTTTCCTTTGGAAAGATATCGATGTTTGGCTTTACATATTGAGTGAAGGTATAGACTTCAACGATGCTTACAGGCTTGGCTATGACCGTGTGGGCTGTTGGTGTTGCCCGAACAATAATGAAAGAGCACAGTTATTATCACGGATTTATATGCCGGAGCAGACCAAGAAATGGCGTGAATTTTTGATAGATTTTGCTGTTAAAATCGGTAAGCCCGATGCGGAAGTCTATGTTGACAGCGGCAAGTGGAAGGCTCGTCAAGGCGGTAACGGCATTGCCGCCGCGGAGGATGTCAAAATCAAGTTCACCAACTGTGCGACTGAGGATAATGCAAAGGTATATAAGCTAAACCGCTTGGTTGATGATAGCTTTTTAAGTTTACTAACTCCATTTGGCAAGGTTGCCAAGGAGCTTGGTCGAAAGCTCATCAACGAAACCATTGTCTTGGATATAAAGACCAATGTGCCGATTTTATCTGTTCAGCCCTTTTCGCAGGACGGATATGATTATGCAGTAAAAATTAAGACGATGAATGTGGCAAAGCATGATGATCTGCAAAGAATGGTCGGTTATCAGGTGAGAAAATTCAACGCTTGCCGCAAATGCTTAAAATGTGAGTCACTGTGCAGATTTGGTGCAATCTCCATTATCGGTGACGAATATCGCATTAACGAAAGCAAGTGTAAACACTGCAAGATGTGCGTTACAGCTAAATACCTTGAAGGCGGCTGCCTGATGGATAAATACCTAAAGACAAAGGAGTAATTATGAGATTTAGAGCACATGACACCTTTTTCATACGAAAAGGCTGGCTATACAAAGGAATGAAAAATGTTGTCCGTGATAGAACAGTCTTCATGGGCGACAACGGAAACCCTATGGACATTTTAGGCATAGGTGCAAATATGGTTAAATCCCTACGGTATTGGCTGCAAGCTGTCGGGCTTACTGCTGAACCGCCTTTGGGGAAGAAATACCAAACCCTTACCCCTTTCGGTGAAATCGTCTATGAAAACGACAGATACATCGAAGAAATAGGAACACTGTGGCTTCTGCATTATAAACTTGCAACCAACGAAGCTGACGCAACGGCATGGTATTACTTCTTTAATGAGTTTACTCGTAATGAGTTTAACCGGCATGATTTTGTTAAGCAGCTCAACACCTACATTCTGCTAAACGAATCAGAGGTTTCCGATCGTTCTTTAGATGATGATTTTAACTGCATCATCAACACCTATGTGCCGAGAATCAAATCCAATCCCGGCAAGGTGCATCCTGAAAGCAATATCGATTGTCCGCTTGGCGAGCTATCGCTTGTAGACATCGCAAATAAAAAGGCAAAGACCTTTAAAAAAAGTGTTCCTAAGCTTGATAGTATACATCCGCTTGTAGTCCTTGCGGTCATTATTGACCAGGCTCAAGGGGAAAAGCAAATTAAGATATCTTCTATTCAGAACGATAAGTGTAATGCCGGTAAAGTGTTTAACCTCGATATTATCACACTAACCAGCTTGCTTAATAAAATAGAACTTATGGGATATATCAAGGTTGTTCGGACGGCTGGACTTGATTATATAGACATTGAAAGAGAAATTGACTTTTTAGGGTGTGTCAGAGAATATTACGGCGCAATCAACAAATAGACAGACCCTCTAAGAATGGAGATAGAGTATGTTCGATGAGAAAATATGGGTAGAGAAAGGTTTTCAAACATCAATCAATATCGCCTATGATCTACACAATGAAAATAAAGTGAAAAGCTTTATTCCTACGATGTCATCTATTGACGTCATTGAGGATGTCATTCTCAGCACCAGTGTGCAGGATAGAGGCAGAGCAAGAATATTGATTGGTGCATATGGCAGAGGAAAATCACACATCGTACTCATGCTCATGTCGCTTCTTTTTAAGAAAGACATAGCTTTGTTCGAAGTGCTTTTGAATAAAATTAAGGAACAAAATCCGAAGCTGTATGGGTTTATTACAGACTACATAAACAGCGATAAAAAACTACTCCCGATTATTGTCAGCGGAAGCAGCACAAGTATTACACAATCGTTTTTGAGCGCATTGCAAACAGCTCTAAAAAACGAAAAATTGACAAATCTCATGCCTGAAACCAACTTCAAGGCGGCTGTCAATACCATAGAGCTTTGGGAAAATCATTACCAGGATACGTATAAAAAGTTTATTTCAGAACTTAATGTACCAGTCAATGACTTTATCGTTTCCTTGAAAGAGTACGATGTGAGTTCGTATGAAAAGTTTAATAGGCTTTATCCTACACTCACATCCGGCAGCGCTTTTAACCCTTTCCTCGGCTTTGATGTAGTAGAGCTTTATGAAAAGGTCGTAGATAAACTAAAGGACGAAGGCTTTAACGGTGTATACGTCATTTATGACGAGTTCAGCAAATATCTGGAATCGAGCATTGCAAATACTACGATCAGCGACATAAAGCTGCTGCAAGACTTTGCGGAAAAGTGCGACCGCAGCGGCGACAAGCAAATGCATCTAATGCTGATTTCTCATAAGGATATTGCGAACTACATTGATAAAAGTCTTCCAAAAGATAAGGTAGATGGCTGGAGAGGTGTTTCCGGTAGGTTTAAACATATTAATCTGCATAATAATTTTTCTCAGATGTATGAGATTATCTCGGCTGTTATTAAGAAGGACGGAGACTTTTGGGCTGATTACTGCCAGAAGAATGAAACACACTTTAAAAACTTAATTGAGCGTTTTGAGGCAAACGGTATACTCGAAAAGAATGATAATGCCACAGCTCAGACGGCAGTAAAGGGCTGCTATCCGCTGCATCCGATTTCAACTTTCATCCTGCCAAGATTATCCGAAAAGGTAGCGCAGAACGAGAGAACGCTGTTTACATTTTTATCATCGGATAACAAGCATACCCTAACCGCATTTTTAGAAGATGCGAAGGGTGATTTCCCTATGCTTACCCCCGATTATGTGTATGATTATTTTGAACCACTTTTAAGAAAAGAGCCTTACACAAGCGAAATTCACAAGCTTTATGAAACCACTTCAAAGGTGCTTCAGAAGCTCGACGAAGACTCGCTGGCTACTAAAATCATTAAAACCATTTCGCTCATCTACATTGTTGAGCAGTTTGAAAAACTGTCCCCAATTAAAGACATGATCGTAGACACCTTCAGAGACAGCGTTTCCGATGTTAAGGTTATTGATGATGTACTTGCCGAGCTTATTGAAAAAGAGTGCATTATATATCTCAAGAGAAGTAACGGCTATCTGAAAATCAAGGAAAGCTCCGGCGTTGACATTGGTGCGGAGATTCAGAATGTTATTGAAAAGACCAGACTGACTTTGAGCGTAAAGGACATCTTGAATAAGTCCTCTTTTGACAGCTATATGTATCCCACTGCCTACAATGATGAAATGGAGATTACAAGATACTTTGATTTCACCTTTATAGACAGCATGGAGTTTTTCTCAGTTACAGATTGGGGAAGAAAGATTGAAAACCTAAGTGCTGATGGCGTGGTGTATGCGATTATTCCTAGTAACAACGAAGAAATCGAACAAATCAGAGAAGCTATTAAAAGCGGCAACTGTTACCACAATAGAATTATTTTCGTGCTACCTGTACGCTTTATGGATATTGAAAAAATAGCTTTTGAGTTTAATGCCGTTATGATCCTGAAGGACATGGTTTCTGATGATGAGCTTCTCTCTGATGAATATGATATTTATATTGAGGATTTAGAAGAAGTTATCAGTAGATATATTTCAAATTTTACTCGCCCGGAAATAGGAGAAGCCGAGTATTATTGGAACGGTGAAAAGCAGCCGTTCAAGAGAAAAGCACAAATCTCTGCCAAACTCTCGGAAATTTGTTCATTAACTTATCCGAACACCCCCATTATCAATAACGAATCCATAAATAAGGATAGTTTGCCGACTGTGGCAATAAATAGCAGAAGCAAGCTCATCTCAGGTCTGCTTGAAAACGAGCTGAATGTGAATTTAGGGCTTACCGGAACAGGCCAGGACGTTTCATTTATGAGAAGCACTTTGATACAGACAGGCATCCTATCTAACGAACAGGTAAAGCCAGTTTTGACGCTTACGCCTGATTATGAGAAAATGGCAAATACTCTTCGTGAAATACAAGAGTTTTTTAATAACGCTAACGCAAATGATGGGCAGAATTTCAAAGATTTATATGATAGGTTGACTCTGCCCGAATCTGGTTACGGCATAAAAAGAGGGGTTATCCCCATCTATATCGCCGTTGTGCTTCATTTTTTCAAGAAGTATCTTGTTATCAAGAATAAGACTGAGGAAGTTAAAATAAACGCGGATCTCTTAAATAGCATCAACGAAAATCCGAAGGCTTTTACTACCTTAATGGAGGATTGGAACGAAGATAAGTCAGCTTATATAAACAGCTTGGCAACCTTATTTTCAGATCATATTATTTCAAAAGAAAAGGATTACAACACCTTTACTTATGTAGTGTCTGCCATGTCACGCTGGTACATGAGCTTGCCTAAATATGCAAAGGAGTTAAAGACTAACTATAAAGGCAAAGATGCTCCTCCAGAAAAAATATCTCCTTCACAGATAAAATTCATCGGGAGCTTAAAGCAGACTGATATCAACGCAAGAGAGTATTTGTTCGAAAAACTGTTTGATATTTTTGGGTTTAAAGAATTCAATGTCGACATTATTGACAATATCAGAAGCTCAAAGGCTACCTTTGATGGAGCCAAAAACGACCTCGCCAAGCATCTGATAAGTGATGTAAAAGAGATTTTCAAGGCTGGCCAAGCCGGCAATGCCACCTTGACGTCCATTATCAAAGATTTCATTGAGAGATTAAAGCCAACTACTCTTAGCTACTTGTTCCCTAATGAAGAACATAAGGTATTGCAGCTCATGAGCAGTATTGGCAATGATGAAAAGACATTTATCGAAAGGCTTGCAAAGGCTGTTACCGATCTGCGAATTGACGATTGGACGGTAGATACGATTTCTCAATTTGCAGGAGAATTGGAACAGATAAAAAAATCTGTTTCAGAGTATGACTTAACTGCTGCACAGTTTGATAATTCAGCGGTAAGCTCAAGTAGTTACAAGGTGTCGTTCATTGGTAAAAATGGCAAAGAGGTTGTTAAGTCATTTGATAAGACAACTTACAGCGATAGAGGAAAACTTCTCTACAACGAGATAGCTACGGCTCTCGATGAAATGGGAAAGTCTATTCCAGAACAAGAAAAAAGACAAATACTTATGGAATTCATTGAAAAGATGTGCGGGGGAGGAATCTAACACTTGGACAGAACAGCCTATTTTAATAACGCTGCTACCACTTTCCCGAAACCGGAGGAAGTGTATAGCTTTATAGATAAATATTATCGTGAGTCAGGAGTTAACTCCGGCCGTGGACAGAACAACTCCGCAAGCAAGCTCACTCAAGATACGAGATATCTGATGTTGGAGCTGTTTCACTGCCCTGCCAAAAAGGTTGTATTTACTCCATCGGCAACTGAAGCAATCAACATCATTTTGCAAGGACTTCCCATATCGGATAACTATAACATCTATGTTTCACCCTTTGAACATAATGCGGTTACCAGGGTGCTGAATTATTTGCAGGGATTATATAAACTGAACATTATTACCCTCTCCGTTAACGAAAAGGGGCTTGCCTACGATTTAGAGAAAACTAATTATCAGTTTGCTGAGAATAAACCTAACATCGTAATTATTAGCCATGCAAGTAACGTGTGTGGCGTGGTAGCGCCTATAAAGGATATTTGCGCAATGTCGCACCAATACGGATCAATCAATGTAATTGATATGTGCCAGACCGCAGGTTTAATAGATACGGATTTAAGCAGTAATATCTACGATTTTGTGGTTTTTGCAGGGCATAAGACTTTATATGCTACCTTTGGCATTGCAGGATTTATTAGTAATGGGGACATCAAGCTTAAGCCTCTTATTTACGGCGGCACCGGAATTGATTCTGCAAATCCTAATGTGCCTGATACAATTCCTGAAAGATATGAGATCGGCAGCCAAAACATAATGGCTATAGCAGGTCTGTACGCGGCTTTGAATTGGATAAAGAAAACAGGTATTGATCGTATCTATGCAAAGGAAAAAGAAAACCATAACAAGTTAATTTCTGTTTTGAGCAAGTACAATAACATTAAAATTATCACTCCATCAGTAGCAACCGAAACTGTTGGCGTAGTGTCCTGTATTTTTGATGGTTACAGCAGCGATAATATCGGCCAGATATTGAGCGAACAAGGTGCCGAGGTCAGGACAGGACTGCATTGTGCGCCTTCTGCTCACAGGTTTTTAGGTACATATCCTGCCGGAACAGTTAGATTCAGCGTAAGTTATTTTAATACCGATGATGACTTCGCAAAGCTAAGACAAGCATTAGATTATATTGACGAAAACAGTTAGGAGTGATAAAAGTGAGAGAACAAGAATTTGAGAATTATTTACTTTTGGATGATAATATAGTCAGTAAAGTGAAGGCAGTGCGTTCAAGAGTAAATAAAGCACGAATGATAGAGCGGCACTTTGATACTTCGCTTGACTATATCGTATCGGATAATAAAAGGATGTATGAATCCTTGCTTAAAATAAAAGCTGAAATGAATGACATAAACGGAAATATCTCAAATGCTTTGCGAAAATATTATCATTTTGCAAACGGTGTCTTGTTTCCTACGTTGTCAAGCTACGAGAAGTGATTTAGGAGGTGGGGTTCGTGGGTTTAAAAGACGTAGAACCTAAAAGCGAATATCGGTCTTTACTGGATGATATAGTAAGGGATTTCTATATTCCTTTACTTAGACAAGCTGTATCATACAAAAGGGCCGTCGGTTTCTTTTCTTCCTCGGCTTTAATTGAAATATCGAAAGGGATATCAGCCTTAGTGAAAAATGGCGGTAAAATCCAATTGATAGTATCTCCTAAGTTATCAGAGGATGATATAGAGGCCATTGAAAAAGGATTTGAGATGCGTTATGAAATCATTGAAAGATGTTTGGAACGCTCATTCGAACCGCCAAGAAATGTCTACGAAGAAAAGCGGCTGAATCTTTTAGCCAATTTGATCGCTAATGGTCAACTTGATATTAAGGTTGCTTTTTTAGAGAGCAACAATAAAATTGGCATGTTTCATGAAAAAATGGGTCTTATAACAGATGTGGATAATAATGTAATTGCTTTTACTGGCTCTATGAATGAAACCCAAAATGCTTTCTCGCACAACTATGAATCTATTGACGTATTTTGCTCCTGGACACATGATTCAGAAAGAGTATTTGCTAAGGAAGCAGCATTTAATGCGTTGTGGAATGATTATGAACCCCATATCAAGACCATCGATTTTCCTAAAGTTGCAAAAGAGCAGTTTCAAACATACAAAATTAATAATTCGATTGATAACGAAATTGATTATGTGGAATTTGGAGTTTCAGATAGTCAGCCAGAACCTCAAATAACAAAAAGCACTCGGCAACCGATGATCCCCGCTGACGTAGAAATCAGGTCATATCAATCAGAAGCGATTGATGAGTGGGAAAAAGAAGGCTTCCGAGGCATTTTTGATATGGCTACAGGTTGGATACGCTACGAATTAAGCTTACCAAAAACATTACCAGCGATATGAGAAAAGTATACCAAATTTGTGGTATACTTTTTTTAGCATGCTAAGAAAATTTATTGCCACAAACATAGCCACTAAAATATGAAAAAGTCTTGAAGGTTTTAACGTTAAATGTTACCAGCATTTAACCCTTCAAGACTCCCAAAGACAAATTGATAATAACATTGATAGATACCAAAATCAATATATACAGCAACAATTTTTACTGCAATTTAGGACAAGAGATCTTAGATAAGCTTAAAAGCTGCTCATTGCTTAGACGGAAAAGTTTGGTTTACAAATTCTTCATTAACAATCAGGAGAAGCAGCTTTTTTGTCCCATGCTGAAGTTTCTTGAAAGGAAAAATGTCGTCCTTTGGCCATCCATTAAACTTCCAAATAGAAAATACCCTGTGAACGTATATCTTTACGGGGTAGCATTGTATCTCACCTCAAAAATCAGCATGAGGGAAGCTGCTTTGAAGATACGCCAGAAATTTGGCCTTGAAAGTTTCAGCCACTCGACCCTTTCCCGAACTCTTCGGAAGCTTTCTCTGAACATTTTTGAACTTTTATCAATAGCAAAATCAGTTTCTCCATCTGCAGTTTCAAGTCCTCCTCTGAATGAACGTGCCCACTGGGGTGTTGATCAAACTTCAATATATAAAAAAATACTTTCGGTAATTCATCCCGTTTTTAACAAGAGCAATGGAATTGCATTTAGCAGCACCTTAAATTACCAATACTTCAATAAGACACAGAAATTTTTAATTTAAGACGATAAATTCATAAACCCATATCGCCTTGCACCAAGTTTAAAGATAAGATGCTTATCAGGAGGTGGTTATGGGTGAATATCATAAAATATCCCATAAAAGAAGTAAATATTAAGACGATTCCAAGTAACAAGATGCTTGGGATGGGAATATCCAGGAATCAAAAGATACTGTGCAAAGAAAGCATTAGACAGTATGGCCTCGTCATGCCCATTGTCACAGTGGAAAAACCTTCGGGCGGGCTGATGGTTTTAAAAGGGGACAATGAACTTTCTGTTTTAAAGGAAATGGATGTAGAAAAGGCTGAGGTATTCGTGACAAGTATCCAAACATCTGCCGACATCGGCAAGGCAATTCTCCTTTTATCTTCCTTACAAAAGGAGCTTAATCATATTTCTGAGGGGTTGATTTTAAAGGAGATTCTTAAATTCGGCCAGTACAACCAAAAACAACTGGCAGAACAGCTAATGAAATCGGAGGCATGGATTTCGAAAAGGTTATCCTTGGCCGAAAAGCTCAACGATAATGTGGCAACCATGGTATTGGATAGAACTTTATGCCCTTCCGTAGCCCAAAATATTGCCCGCCTTCCCAAAGATCGGCAGCATACCTTTGCTATGAAAATTTATTCGAATAACATCCCCAAGTTGGCGGTGGAGAAGCTTGTCAGTGCCTATGGAAATAAAAATACTCCTGATGTGTTGAAGGAGGAAATTATCAATAACCCCCTCAATGCAATGGAAAACATAAATACTACCGGCGTTAAAAATGTTGGCAATAAAGGAGAAGATGATTCTAAATTTCAAGGCTCATTACGACTTTTAATTAAACTGATTGCAAATTTAGAAGCCTTTTTTGCGAGGTGGGAAAAGGAAAAGCTTCTAAAATATTCGGCCTTACTTGGAGCGGTGGAGACCTCTCTCTCCCGGTTTTTGGTCTTGATACAACAAAGGGGAATTTCCCCAGGGAAATCAAGTTCCCAAGAAGGAGGTAATGCTCATGGCAGTTGTTGATACCAATACCTACAGGCTGATCCGCAGGCTATACACGGTGGAGGGTTTAAGCCAAAGACAAATTGCGAAACAGTTGGGGGTCTCCCGGCCCACAGTAAGGAAATATTGCCAAGGTTCTTGCCTGCCGGGAGAAAGAAAAGAATATCAAATAGATAAAACTCCCTTAAGGTTAGCTATAGAAACAGAGATTATCCAGATTTTCAATGAATACAAAGATGCTCCTAAAAAACAAAAAATCAATGCAAAAATCATTTGGGAGATGCTAGTAAGATCCGGCTATATCATAGGAGAATCTACGGTTAGAAAATATATTCAGGAGATGAAGATAGACAAGCCTGAAATCTTTATTCCTCTTGAATTTGAACCAGGTGAGGCCATGGAATTTGATTGGGGCGACGTTTATGCCTACATTAATAAAATTAAAACCAGGGTATCTGTCTTTTGTGCCGTCCTCCCTTACAGTTACGGCATATTTTGCGCGGTCTTTCCGGATAAGACAAGCTCCAGCTTTTTTATGGGGCACGTAATGGCTTTTGAGTATTTCGGAGGTGTTCCCCTCCGGTGCATTTATGATAACCTGAAGAGTGTTGTCTTAGAAGGCTCAGGGAAGGATGCCATTAAGCAGGAAAAGTTTAAAAAACTTGAGGCCCATTATGCTTTTGAAGGCATCATGTGTAATGTAGCAAGCGGATGGGAAAAGGGCGCGGTTGAGAACCTTGTTTCTGTGATCAGGAAAATTGCTTTTACGCCTATGCCCTGGGTAGAAAGCTATCAGGAACTCCAAGAGCATGTTACCCAAAAGTGTATCCAGTACTCTATGACCCATAGGATCAAAACCCGTACCAGGACAATTAAGGACATGCTGGAAGAAGAAAAGAAATTCCTGCTCCCCCTTCCGGCATATCCTCTAGATCCATCTGAAGAAGTTAAGGCTAATGTCTATTCGGATCTTACCGTTAGAATTGGCGGGATTAAGTATTCTGTACCACCCGAATACGTGGGTATGTCTGTAACAGTTAAAGTGTCGCCCTTCAACGTAGATATTTATCATCTTGGTAAACTGGTTTGGCAGCATAAAAAAGGGATGCATTCCTCAGATCACCAATATATTCCGGAGCATTACCTGGAAATCCTTCAGCGGAAGCCTCGGGCCATTAAAAATGCTGTTCCTATCAATAAAGGTGTCATGCCTGTTGAACTAGCTGATTTTCTGAAGCTTTGTAAAGACAGGGATAAGAATGTCCAATTTGTAAATCTTTTGCTTTTGGCAAAGAAGTTGGAGCCGGCAACCTTGCTTTGGGCTGTAAAACAGGCGAACCTCACCGGCTGTCCCTCCTATGACAGGGTTTGCTTTTACCTTGAAATACTCGAAAAGAAAGCTGATGAAAAAAACCTCCAAGAAGAAGTCATTAAAGTCAGATCCGCCGACCTGAAGCAATACGATCACTTGATAGAAAGGAGCCGAAATACGAATGAAAAAGCTGATTCATGATCCGGCATCCTTGTCTCAAGATATTATAGCCATATCAAAAAGTCTTAAGCTTCATGCTTTTAACAACTATAAAGAATATATTAAAAACGATCTGTCTACCGAAGAAGTCCTCTACCAGCTTCTAAAGGCTGAACAGTACATAAAAGATGAAAATAAATATAAATACCGGATTAAAACCGCGGGCTTTCCCATCATTAAAACTCTTGATACCTTTGAGTTTGATTCAAAACGCCTGCCTGACCTTAATAAAGATGTGGTCATGGAGTTGGCAACCTGCAGATTTGTGGAAAATAAGCAGAATATAGTTGCTGTTGGAAATTCTGGGACAGGAAAAACCCATCTTATGACCGCAATTTGCGTTGAAGCCATTACCAAGGGCTATACAGTCAAATTTAGAAGAGCTGCGGATCTGGTGACCCAAATGACGGAGGCAGCAGATGAAAAACACCTTTCCAAGTACATTAAAAACATCAACTCCTGTGATATTTTATTTATCGATGAACTTGGTTTTTTATCCTTTGACGCAGCAGGTGCCAGCCTGCTGTTTCAAATATTTGCCGCCAGGTATGAAACGAAAAGCACTGTTGTCACCTCAAATCTTGAATTTTCCAAGTGGGTGACCTTCCTTGGCAAGGATGAGCAAATGACTTCCGCTTTAATAGGAAGGCTAGTCCATCAATCAACAGTCTTAAATATGAATGGCGAAAATTATAGAATTCAAAAACATTAAGGTATAAATACAAAGGGCTTGTTTAAGGACAGGCTCTTTTTGTTTGAAAAATTAGGTTGAAATTGAGTTAGTCAATATTATTTCCATTGGAAAGCTAGTACAGGAAAGTCATGGATACAAGGTTGCGGGTATAGCCTTTGGAGAGGCTTGTTATTAAAGGTTTTGAGGTGGTAAACTTACGTGTAGCGATATTTTCGAAACTTCAGTTGTTCAGTGGTATAGTCTTAACATAGCGTACCCAAAAAAGACATCAATGTTGAACTTAACGATGGAAAACTTATGATTTCTATTACTAGGGATGAAAACAGTGAATCAAAGAAAAAGAATTTCATCCACAGAGAGAGACGTTATAGTTCTATGAGTCGTTCAATTTATTTGGAAGATGCCAAGCCAGATGGTATTAAAGCAAAACTGGAAAATGGTTTACTTAAAGTTGTAGTTCCTAAAGAAGAAAAGCCAAACAACAGCATTACAATTGATGTTGAATAAGGCAAAATAAGAGGACGTTTAAACTTTCGTGTAATTGGTAATAACTACCATAAAGGAGATGTTATCAATGAACGAAAGAGCAAATGAATTAGTGAAACTATTGGCACAGGAATGTAACAGCATGGAAGATATCCATACAATGCTAAAAAATCTTTTTAGTGGAACAATTGAAGAGATGTTAGAAGCTGAAATGGATGAACATTTGGGATATGATAAACACAGTCCGGCAGGAGATCTGAGCGGAAACAGCCGGAATGGTTATAACAAAAAAACGATTCAAACGCAAATGGGAAAAACAGAAATAAAGGTTCCGCGAGATCGAAACGGCGAATTTGAACCACAGTTGATTGAGAAATATCAAACAAAATCCAATAACCTAGAGCAGCAAGTGATAGCCATGTATCAAAAAGGCATGTCTACCCGTGATATAGAGGCCCACCTTCATGATATCTATGGAGTAGATGCATCACCGGCCCTGATCAGTCGAATTACAGACAAAATCATGCCGCAGCTTATGGAGTGGCAATCAAGACCGTTGGAGAGCATATATCCTGTAGTATTCTTTGATGGAATAGTCTTCAAAGTGCGAAAGGACGCCAAGATTATCAACAAATGTGCCTATACTGTGTTAGGGATTAATATGGAAGGTAGAAAAGAGATATTAGGTATTTGGATCAGTGAAAATGAGAGTGCAAGCTTTTGGGCAACGGTGGTCAATGAGATGAAAAATCGGGGCATAAACGACATTTTAATTGCATGTCATGACAATTTAAATGGATTATCGACAGCAATAAACAGCGTATTCCCGAAAACGGAGCAACAACTATGCATTATCCATCAAATCAGAAACTCAACAAAGTATGTTTCGTATAAAGATTTAAAACCTATTATGGCAGATTTAAAGTCAGTCTATCAGGCTCCATGTGAGGATGATGCACTTTATCATCTTGAGGAATTTGGAGAGAAGTGGGGTAAAAAATACCCCCAGATAGCAAAGTCATGGCGAGATAACTGGAGCGAGCTTTCGGTGTATTTCAAGTATCCGGAGAATGTTAGAAGGCTAATTTATACAACAAATGCAGTAGAAGGATTTCATCGGATGTTACGGAAATTTACAAAGACCAAGACAACATTTCCCGGTGATGAAGCACTCAAGAAATCAATCTACTTATCTGTAATGGAAATTGAGAAAAAATGGAGTTTACCAATTCGTGATTGGGGAATAATAATGGGACAGATATCCATATTCTTTGAGGAGCGTCTGTTAGGTGGCAAAAGTGCATAGTTCTCGGGGGCTCTGCCCCCGAACCCCCGGAGTTTACCGGGTTGGGAATCTAAGCAATAGAAAAGAAAAAACAGCCCATTTAAGACTGCCTTTTCCATTGCTTGAGTTCCACAGTCAGACCCTCAGGTTGCCCTCCGGCAGAGCCTTGTCTTTCTGGCTGTACTAAAATTTTACCCATTATTGCAAGGTATTAAACCTTGTTGGGAATAACTAATTACACGAAATATGAAACATTCCCCAAAATAAAGCACATCGGGTTATTCACCCATGTGCTTTATTTTTTATACTATCAATTGCTTTTTTTATTTTTCTTGTTTGTGTTCATTTTATTTACTGCTTTTAAATTAATTAGTGTTTCTTTATGTAATTTTGACGTTATATTGGGGAAAGCAGCAAATACTCTTTTCACAAACTCTTTATTTTGTTTTGATATATCATTAAATTTTTGGTTAAGCTCATCGATTTTATTTGTTAATACCCTAATCTGAGACAGTTCTTCGTCAGATTGTATTGATTTTAATTTTATAAAAAATTCCTCTGACATCGTCTCTTTGATTTCATCCGCAATCATATGAAGCTTCGATAGGTTGGTATTCAATTTTAAAGCATTTAGAGTAGATATTATATTATCAGTCAAGAATATGGATAGTAATATTAAACTTGATGTGTAACGCATGCTTAATGGCAACTTGTTAATCATATTAAGTAAAATAGGATTTAGAAAATATATTGCGATTAATGATAATCCTCCAAAAATCAACGAATTATGTAATACGACTCTTCCATGAATATTCAACTTATAATTTGAATAATCCCACCATTTTAAATGGTATATTCGTTCTAATAAATATCCCGTAACATATTCCAAAAGACTAGTTACAATCACTGCAAGAAAATAAACTATTATAGGATTATCTGAAAAAGGTGTCAAAATATTTATGACTGCAAGTGCTCCAAAGCCATAAATAGGACAATACGGGCCTATTAAAAACCCTCTGTTCACAAACTTTTTATCCGGAAACGAACAATATATTACCTCACATACCCAGCCAATAAAGCTGTATGTTAAAAAAAGCAAAAATTCTTTTATTATATACTCCATAACGATCCCTTTCTATAATTCAATATTATTCGAGAAACTTTTTCCTAATCCGCATTTTGTCTCAACAACTCTTTTAAAGCTTTCCTGTTCGATATTAGCCATACAGATGAAAAAATCTCTGATTTAAAAGCATCCGAAAAGCTCTCGGACTTAATAAAGCAAAGGAACTTATCCGATGAGCATGAACAAATCCAAGGCAATACCAATATTTTATTTGCTGTAATATCATTTTCCATCTGATGACATCTTTGAAAATAATATATCTCCACAGACGACGGTCTCTTTACTCCTTTTTTGCTTTGTAAATAGTATTTAGAAATCTTCTTTGCATTTCTTCTTCTAAATCATTATCGTAGTCCTTTGTGTGCTTATGCATTGCATTAATGAAATCTTCAAAATAAGTCACATCATCAAACAGGCTCCTGTTTTCAATAAAGAAATTATAAATTTCTCTGTAATAAATGACAGTATACTTTTCACCGCACGAAAACTTGCTTAATTCAATGCGATTGTAATTAGGTGAAAAAATAAAGCAACTCACAGATTTCTTGCGATACTCATCATCAGTTGTGACTTGTTGATAGTATTTTTTAAGCTGTGATTGTACCTTATCACTGTAAATATCGTGTCGGTCATCAATACCATTGATGCTTGATTTGATTTTATTTTCTATTACAATGGCATTGTTTTTGTCAGAGATTAGCAGGTCAATATTTCTCTTTTCTCTCTCTATGTTGAAATCTGTTTGTATCTTGATAGATAAAACTTCATGCGCAAACTTAGAAAAAGCTTCTCTATTTATATTGAAAAAGTAAGCAAGCATATTGGAAAAAGCGAGTTCATTGTCTTCCTGCTTAATTATTTTAAGGAAATTGAAATGTGGATCTTTTTGTAGCTTTGGCAATTCAGAAATTGCTTGGGTCGTATTAGTATCTTCCCATAGCTCTTTGGCCTCAATTATCTGATTCAAATCAGCAAAGGAATCCGGCTTTTCATTTTCGTTGTAGAACTCTCTTAATGTTTGTTTGCCAAATCCTTTATTTGTACGAATGAAAAAAGTGTTATCTCCACTTACAGATTCATCGTCTGTAATATAAATCTGATTTTTTGGCTTAATAACCCTATCCGCAACAAACGTAGTATAAGCATTTTTTTCTTCTTCAAGGCTACCTTGATATGAATTTTCATTAAATAAATCAACAAGGCTTACTCCACCATAGGTCAGCCCTAATTCAACTTGCCCTTGATATCTCTCTTTTCGCGTAAGTTTACTGTCGGCAAAATCAAGAATTTTAACACCCTCTGCCTTCGCTAGTATTTTATATGTTTTCGAGGCAAATTTCCGTACCAACAAAACGGTTATACAACTTTCTCCATGAGATAATTCTATTGTTCCTTGTGAATTCAGATAAATATAGTTCTTTCCATCATCAGCCTTATATAAGTTAATTATTTCATGACCTATATTATCGCCCTCAGACAAATAGCCTCCAACATACATTTTGTTGATTATTATTTCTCTACTCTTATGTTTTGGCTTTTCTGTGATTTGTTTTCTATTCTCAACTGGAACTAATTTCCCATCTGATGACAAAAATAAACGAAACCTTCTTAAATGAGATAAGTAGCTATTAACAAGTGAAACAACGTTACCGGTCGAGTTATTAGAAAGAGCTTTTAATAACTCTTCCTTTGCATCACTCTCAAAATCAGTAGATGTCACTACATTCCAGAACAGCTCTTTACTCCCTTTTTTCCAAAGATAGAAGGAATCAGAGTAAGAAGTGCTGACTGTTGATTTGGAAAGGTTCAGGCTATGTAAGAATTTTTTATATAATGATCGTAACTCTTCATAAGATAAAGCTTTCATATTGTTTATCTCCAAGGTTGCTCCTCCCTTACCCAATCAAATCTACTCATCCTCATCCTCGTCCTCCTCAGTAACATCGATACCAAATAACATCTGAAATTTATCGAAGTTATAGGGGTATGAGTTATCACCATCAAAGCTTACCGATTTATGGCCATTGCTATATTCAAATTCCAGCTCCCACTGTGTACCATCAAGTACCATGTATCCGAAACGCTTTGTTGAGTATCGTCTACGCCACTCACCGATATGAAGATCTTTAAGTGCAACTATAAAAGTATCCTTTGTACACGGCTCCTGGTTATCTTCATCCCATAATGAGAGAGGTTCTTCATCTTCCCATAACTTTGTATAGGCTTTCAATTCATCAGTTAGTTCTACAACATAATTACTATAGCCACCAAAGTAACCTCCAATGCTAAAGGTTATCTTACTGATGGCATCTATATTTGCATCAAAGTCAGCTGCCTTTTCTTCTGCCTTTGATAAGGTATACGTTCCACCAGCTTCAGCATAGGCTTCTTTGGCTTTCTCTAAATATTCACGATTCCAGTGTAGGCGAGTATCTTCACTTGGATGCATAACAGTTTTAATGCCACCATGCGGGTTTTCCATTGAGTTTTTTAGACGACCTATTTCTTGCTTAAGTCCCCGGATAGCGGTCATTATCTGTTCTTTAGTTTTTCCTTTAAGATACTCTTCGTAATAACTTTCTGGACTGATCATCATATTAGACCGCCTCCTTTACTCATTGCCTGTCTTTATTTCATTGCCATCAGGCAAAATAAACGCCTGCTCAAACTTAATATCCAATACATCGGCTATAGCCTTCAACTCATCCAAGGTTACAGTTTCACGTTTTAATTTCTTATTGAAATTCTGTGGAGTCTGACCAATACGTCTAGCAAGTTCCGCGACGCTAATATTCATTTGTTCACATAGTTGCTTAATCATATCTGCCGTAGTCATACAGCACCTCCAATTTACACTAAAATATATTATAAACCATTTGGTTGATAATAACAATAGTTTTTTCAATATTGCTACAATTATAAACCAAAAGAAAAACCCACAACTCTACGTTAGAGTCATGGGCCATCTAAGTTCCTTTTTTCATACTTCAACTTCAATGCCAGATTTAAAGCATATTACAAAGTGGTCATTGTAAACAGTAACATTCTGTATTAACTTTCTTACAAGTGCATCATCATATCTTTGGGTACGGTATTTATTGTTGCGGATAAATTCTATCAGCTCGTTGATCCTCTCATTCTCTCCACTTAAGGATGCATCCTCCACAAGAAGGTTCTGCCGTTTTTCACGCAAGTTATCAATCTCATCTGCAAGAGGTTCATAGTCTTTCCCTTTATTCGCAAGGCTAATTAACTCTTTCTGCTTTTCTTCAAGCAAGGTGTTAATCTCTGAAATTTGATAATCTGTAGCGTCACCGATTACTGCATGAATGTTTTCTTCCAGTGTTTTTATCATGTTGTCACCGCCAGCAAGTAATCTATTAATGGCGGTCATAACAGCATCATATAAATCGCCTTCCTTTACTGTTCGGCTCTTACAAACTTCGGGGCCTTGCTCGATTCTTGTTACGCATCGCCAAACAATTTCTTTTCTACCGTGAATGTTCCAGTAAACTCGTCTGTAAATATCACCACACTGTTTGAAACCGCGAATTTTCACGCGTTACCCCACGCCCGTTTCTGGGGCGAAAAGTGGTAGAGATTTAGACCCCCCTACCCCAGAAACTGCAGAAAATCTCAGAAGTTAAGCTAATCTTAGGATTTTGTGAGATTTTTGCATCTATTTAAAGCCGTTAATCGGCATAGTTTTCAAATTTGAGTATTAACCCTTTTCTAGAAAAGAGGTGAGTATTTTAATTTATCTGTCAATCAAGCGAATTATCTGACAATTGACCGTTATTCTATCTAACAGAGTCTGACAAAGATGTTTGTCTTCCACTACATCTAACCACGCAGATATTTCACGATTGGTAATAAAAATGATACTTCTTGTTTCATTAAGAAAAGTAACTGCTCGATAAAAAGCCTGCAACTCTGACCTTGTTGGTTCTAGATAAAATACATCATCAATTATGATCAGGTTGCACTCCCGCATATAGGAGAAGGCTGCTCCTGCTTTTGGGTTTATATCTTTGTTCTCCACAATAGATACAAAAGTATCAGTGGATGCATAATAAGTTTTATGTCCCTTGTCGATCGCTGTTTCTCCAAGATGAACAGCAAGACTAGTTTTGCCTGTCCCGCATTTACCAAGCAGAATAACGTTTTGTTCTTCATTGAGCCATGTCAAATGGGATAATTGTTTTATCTGCCATTCCAAACCTTTGTTTAAATTCGATAATTCAAATACCTTGTTGGGTAGTTTGCTTGCCCTTCTTAGCTTGATCTGTTTTTGTCTGGCTCGTATCTCTAGTTCTTTATGTAATATCATCTGAAGATAATCTAGGTTGGACAGCTTCTCATCATTCAAATCAATATATCCCCTGGCAATATTCCATAGATTTAGCTTCCTAGCCAACTCGCGGATTTCAGTTATATCAGCCATCAATTTCCCTCCTTATCTCCTTGCTATGTGTCAGATGATTGAAATACTGCTGATTTGGTAAGAACTTCTTCGCTATCTGCTCACCATACTTATACATTATGTAAGCCAAAAGTTCATAGGCATTGCAGCGTTCAGTCTCAATGCAGTATCTTATCCCGTCAAGCATTTGCTCCATCGAATAAAACTTCGTCATGCGATTTAAGCGAATGCAATGGCTATTAAAATATTTTGGTTGTTCTTGTTCCATCCGCCGTATAAATTCCTGAGCGATTTCATGCTCTGCAAAATATTGTTTTATAAGAGCATGAGAAACCCTGTTTCTGTTGTTTTTTCCCTCAGCTTTGAATATCTGTCCAGTATCTTCTGTTACTGGATACTTAGCTAATAATTCATTAGTATCAGTATCATAAAATAGAAGCATTTCACCATCATCCTCTATACGTATGCGTTGATGTGCATCCATCACACCGACATCAATCTGATAACGATTCCCTTTATAGCTGACCACTCCATTGGAATCAAAGGATACTACAGTACTTGATACCTCTGAATATGGTTTAACATGAAAAAGCTGTTTTTGTTCTTCAATAAACATTTCTCGTGGCACTTTTCTAGTCACAGTATGAACTCTCCCGTTGCCTTCTCTATCCAACCATGCAAGAGCTGCACTGTTAAGACTGTCAATTCCGGTATATACCCTCCCCTCCAGAAAACTTTGCTTAACATATCCAATTACCTCTTCTACCTTCCCTTTACTCTGAGGATCTCTTGGCCTGCATAATGAAACACTGTAGCCGATACGCTTTACATATTTTTCAAAGGCCGGTACAAATATAATATTACCTAGATTTTCGCTAACCACATAGACCCGATCAAGATCATATAGAATAGTCTGTGGTCTTCCTCCAAAATATTGAAATGAATAGTTATGAGCTTTTATGGCTGTTTCAGTCGTGAAGGGATCCGGTGAAAAGCAAACAAATTTCATTCTGCTATAACTCAGAACCATACAAAAGAAATATACCCTTACAATTCTTCCATACATATCTTTAAGTTTATATTGACCAAAATCAGCCTGTGCTTCATATCCTGGTGACGAGACTCCACGTGGCGAGATTTTCCGCTTACTGGTATGCTGATAACCGTGCTGTTCCCTTAAAGCTTTCATGTAGCGATAGAAAGTAGCTCGTTTAACTTGTAAGTCAGGAAAAACTTCCATTAATTTGAGATAGATATTCGTATCCCGGATTTGCGGGCATATTTTCAATTGCTCTAATATGTACTGTCGATAATTATCCATATGGTGCTTTTCCTGCTCAGCTTCCCTGGCATAATCCTCTTTGCTCATATTCCAGTATTTACTGACAGAAGTATAGGTGAGCCCCAGCGCTTTAGCAGTCTTGGTCTGGGCAAGTCCAAGTTCTTTGTATTCCTGGATTTTTTGATATTGCTCGAAACCGATCATTTTTAATTCCTCCTTTTGTTGTGTTATCCAAGTAATAATGTGTATATCAGTGCAAGCAAAAGCATCACCCCCTTAAAATAGCACGCTAAATAAGCTACTTAAATATCCTGTAGGATTTAAGTAGCGTAATTGTCAAAAAATCTACACATAGCAAACGCCTTTAGGAACTGAGATAATAACCTCAAGACTATTTGAGGAGGAATTATCTATGACTCTTAAAGAGCAGTCCATGATTAGGCGCCAGCAAGTAAAAGATTATCTTGCTTCCGGCCAAGCTGCAGCCGCATGGTGCTTAGAAAACAATCTAAACATCACTACACTCCGATACTGGGTGACCAAGTGCAACCGCGAAGCCAATGCTGATCCCCAGCAAAAAACCTTTATCGAGTTGAAGCAAACATCGATAAAGGAAGTTCCGGTCATTGTTAAGATCGGGGCAGTTTCCATCGAGCTGTATTCAGGCTTTCAAGCAGAGACTCTGCGCGAAGCTATTGCTGCTATTTATTCCATATGAGCCTAAATACTGCTGGCCTTAGAATATTCCTTTCTTGCAAGCCCTGCGACATGCGAAAGAGTATCGAAGGTCTTGCTACATTGGTCCAGACGCAGTTACAGATGGACCCTTTTGAAAACTGCCTTTACGTGTTCTGTAACCGGGCCTGTGATAAATGTAAGATCCTTCATTGGTCGAATAACGGCTGGTGGTTATATTATCGCAAATTGAGTCGTGGCGTTTTCCGATGGAAGTTTTACGAAAACAAACAGGTCCTTGAGGTCTCTGAACGGCAGTTTAGGTGGCTTTTAGATGGTTTATCAATGGATCAGCCATCCGCACATAAGCCTGTTAAGCAGCGGATAATTCTTTAACCGGTTTTGCTAAAATAATTTAATGAAATTGCCGTATTTTCCCCTGTTTCAGGGCTTTTTACCGCTATTATCCTGTAATTTTACGTTAGGTTCTTATATAATAAGGATATGAATAACGTGATAAAGTTACCTCAAAAACCACAACTGAATTACAGAGAAATGTCACAAGCAGACCTGGCTGCCCACTGCGAAAAGCAGGATAAGGCCATTGCCGAACTGACTCAAAACATGAATCGCCTCATTGAGATGATTCGTTTGAATAACCATAAGAAGTATGGTTCCAGCGGTGATTCTGTATCCTATCCCGAGGGAATGGAACAACTCTGCTTATTCAACGAAGTTGAAGTCACTGCTCAAAAAGGAGCGTCAGAACCAACTTTTGAAGAAGCAACGGCGAAGACCCCTAGAAAACCCAAACAAAAGGGTAAGCGTGAACAAGACTTCAAAGATTTGAAGGTCACCGTCATTGAACATGAGCTTCCGGCAGAACAGCAGGTTTGTCCAGTGTGTGACAGTCCCCTACACGATATGAAGGTTGAAATTACTAAGACACTGAAACTTGTACCGGCCCATTTCGAAGTTGAGGAACACCGCCGTCATGTCTATACCTGCCGTACGTGTGAAAAAAATCAAGGCGAAGGTGATAAGATCCCTTTTGTTCGTGCTGACATGCCCAACTTGCCGATTCCCGGAAGTTTTGCTACCCCGGAGTTGATCGCTGGCATCATCAATAGCAAATATACCAATGCAATGCCACTTTCCCGGATTGAGCGGGAGTTTGACCGGATGGACAGCGTCAGGATCTCTAGGCAGAACATGAGCAATTGGGTACTCCAATGTTCGGAGGAATACTTTTCAAGGATCTATACCCATATGAGAAGTGTCCTTCTGAGCAAAGACATCTTGCACGCCGATGAAACTTGGACCCGTGTTGTGCAGCAGGATGGCAGGGACTCCAAGAAAAAATGCTATATCTGGGTTTACTGCAGCGGGGCCCATGATGAGCCAATTATCTATTATGAATTCCATGAAAGCCGGGCTACGGAATCGGCCAAGGAATTTCTAAAGGACTACTCTGGTTTCTTGCACTCCGATGGCTACGAGGTTTACCATCGTTTGGGGCCGGGAATCACGGTTGTTGGATGTCTTGCCCATATAAAGCGTAAATTTACGGATGCTATTAAAGCATTAAGTCCGGAGGAGCAAAAGAAAACCGTTTGCTTCAAGGGACAGGAATATTGCGACTACTTGTTCCATATCGAAAAGAAATACAAGGATGCTACCCCCGAGGAGCGTCATAACAAGCGCCTCACCCTGTTAAAACCGGTGATGGATGCCTTTTTGTCGTGGCTTAAAGAGACCAAGCCCCTCATTGTACCCAAATCCCAAGCTTATGAGGCCGTAAATTATGCGCTGAACCAGTGGCCATACTTTGAGAATATCCTTTTAGATGGTCGCTTAGAGTTGACAAATAATTTGGTGGAGCGAAATATACGTCCGTTTACAATTGGCCGCAAAAATTGGGTCACCATGAAAACTGATCGGGGTGCACACGATAGCTCGATGGTTTACAGTATCATACAAACTGCATTGGCCAATGACCTAAAAGTTTATGAATATCTGGTCTATTTATTGAAACAGATGCCGAATACAAATTTTAACCAATTTCCGGAACTGATTGAGAAGTTTGTTCCTTGGTCTAAAGAGCTTCCGGCTAACTGCTACAAAACTAAAAATTGAAAATTCCCACGTCCAACCTTTGGGTTGGGCTTTTTTGTTTATTTTAAGTGCTTAGGATTTGACAATTACGTAATAGGAGGTTATACTTTAAATGACGCCAATTGAGGAGTTTAATAAAGCATGTAATGAAAGAGCACAAGATTTAACGTTTATGAAGGCTAACAGTAGACGTATTGGCTCAATGCATTTTGGAGGTATTGTGATAGAATGTTTACTAAAATATATAATCGTTAAACATTACGGAATTAGCCAAAGACAAAGCATACAAGAATGGGTTTGTACAGCAAATACAGCAACATTAAATAATAACATAATTATTTGTTGTAAAATGAAAGTTGCAAGTTAAAAATCCATAGTATTGCAACTACATTTTCCACAATGTTGCAATACTATGGAAAAATTACTTGCAACTTTTTGCAAAAAGTTCTTGCAAAAAACAATGTAATTGTGCGTGATAATAACCCCAAAAAAGACAAAGTAATCCGTATTTATATTCTGAAGAGGCATGCAATTAAAGTGAAAATACGAATACATAAAATAATAGGATAAAACATAGGACAATAAACCATCAATTAGATCAAATAAGACAGTTCGGGGCTTAAAAACAAGTCCTGAATTGTCTTTTTCAAAACAATCAATAAATTTCTCAACGAAAAACCGTAGGCCTTTCAGTGACCCCGCTAAATCAGCAGGTGTTTTTATTATTTGTACATCGTAACATATTCTAATTGTAAAAATTGAAGGCGTCCTGTGAGTAATAAATTTAGTGTTATTCCGTATTACCTTTGAAGCTAAATATGTCAAATAATGAAAGTAGAATAAGGACTCCAGCGTTTGTGTGAATAAGCGGTGAAGGTTGTTATAGCATAAAGAAGGCGCCTTATCGTGTTAGCTTGGAATAACTGATAATTTGTTAAATACTTAACAGATTTTGATTGATAGGTTCTATATAATTATATAGATATGATTGATGAGGGGATGGTAGTGGTGCAAAGCAATGATAAAGCTTTAAATAAAATAAGTACCATTATTGACAGGACATATCACTTAGCTGAGATTATTTCTCGGGAGACAATGCTGGAGATCAGCAAAATGTTTTTTAATGTCATAGGGATTAACATTGTCTTTGTTGATAACAGAGCGGTTCCCATATCTCCCCCATTAGGGTCCTTTCCAAATTGGTGCCAGAGCCACTTTTCAGACAGAAAGCACTTTTTTCAATGTTTGTGCTGCTTTGAAACAGGTTTAAAAAACAGTTATCATAATGACCGTTCAAAGGTTTATCAGGGAAAGTGTGGCCTCACACTTATTTCGGCTCCTCTATATGCCCGAGATAATGTTCTTTTAGGATGTTTGATTACCGGCCCGGTTCAGCTTATGGAAGCGGAATCTTTGACTGAAGGGACAAATGGACCATGTGGGGATTATTTCAAACATCTGAACACTATTCCCAAAATTTCCGGCGATCAGTTTACAGCCGTTGCAACATTAATATCCACCTTGGCTAATTATCTTACAGTCTCAGAAAGTCTTTCCCGTTATCAACAAGAATTGGTGTCCTATCAAGACCGTCTGCTTCAAGAAATTCAAAAAACAGTCAATCTGGAAAAAGAAATTACTGAGTACCAGTTGATGCTAAAACAGGCGGAACTAAGGGAACTCCAGGCCAAAATGAACCCACACTTTCTCTTTAACGCACTAAATGTAATTGCCCGATTGGCGTTTGCTGAAGGAGCGGTTGAGACTGAGGGAGCTGTTTTTGCTTTAGCAGATGTGGCCCGCTATGGTATTGAGGGAAATATCGAAATGGTCTTTTTAAAAACGGAATTGGATCACATTAATTCTTACCTTAGTATCCAACGGTTAAGGTTCGGAAACCGGATTAGCGTGAAAATTCTAGTAGAAGAAGAACATCTAAGCGTAAAAATTCTTCCTTTTACTTTACAACCACTGGTAGACAATGCGTTTAAACATGGGTTCGAATCGGTCCCAGGAAAACACCGCTTATTGATAAAGGTTGATGAGGATATCCCGGGAAATCGTTTGTTAGTTTATGTAATAGATGATGGAGCAGGTATTGATACACAGCGTGTGACTGATGGTGACCACTGGTGCCATTGCCCAGGCTCCAGCCTGGAAAATATTCATCAAAGAATGAGACGACTGTTTGGCGACGCATACGGATTACAATTGCAGGGACCCCCGGATATCGAAGGGACTAAGGCCACATTAATTATGCCGCTGTTTACAAGTAATTAGTAATACAATTCATTATTGCCTCTCATCTTTTCACAGGCCTTCCTATGCCATATCTTTGTATCTTGGAACGCAAATCATTTTTCTCTATTTTCTTGTCGCTACACTACTTCTTCTATTTGTGATTTAAAAAAGCCTAGATTTTTAGTATACGGAAAATTCAAAATGTTTTTCCAGATCAACAGAAATTAATCCAGAGGGACTGGGCCTGATAAATTAGAATTTATTATCTCAAGACCTAATTTCCTGGAGCAAAACACTCCTTGGGGACGAGGTGAAAAGTTTTTGAAGGTGGCCACTTCAAAAGGACCTAATTAAAGTTAAAAAAGAAAGGAGTAGTTGTAATGAGCAAAAAAATTTTAGAGCAATTGACTGAAGCAGTTTTAAACGGTAATGATGATCTAACTAAAGAGTTGGTGAGTCAAGGAATTGAAGCAGGATTAACTCCAACAGAAATGATCAACGGAATGTCACCGGGAGCCAGAGAAGCAGGCCGGAAATTCGGAACAGGAGAATATTTTCTTCCTGAGCTGATGATGGCTGGTGAGGCAATGAATGCCGGTGTACAGTTACTCATCCCTTATATGACGGGTGATGCTTCTCCTAAATCTATCGGAAAAGTAGTAATTGGTAGCGTTGAAGGAGATGTCCATGACATTGGTAAGAACATCGTTGCTGCGCTATTAAGGGCAGATGGTTTTGAGGTAATAGACTTGGGAGTAGATGTTTCAGCCGATGCGTTTATTGAAGCGGTAAAAAAGGAACAACCGGAGATTTTAGGCCTTGGTTCTTACATGTCCACCACCCTAAAAGGGATTGAAGACACAATGGACCTGCTGGTCAAAGAATCTCTGAGAGACAAAGTGAAAGTGCTTATGGGAGGAGTAGCAGTGTTTCCCCAATATGTGAAACGGGTCGGCGGAGACGGGTTTGCTGAGGACGCAGAAGGAGCCGTACAGGAAGCTAGAAGATTGCTGGGAGGTGAATAATAAAAATGTCCAGTAAAGAGCAAACGGAAATGGTAAAGAACATCATTGCCAAAAGGGACAGAGGTGAAAAACTGCTGCCTATTGAGAGGATCGTTCTGACAGTGTGCCATGAACATGCAGACAGGATCCCGACAGGATTTTTGTTCACGGAATGGATTGTCAACCGGTATGGGTACTCCTGCAGTGAAGCGGCTGCAGACCCCGAAAAACATTCGGATGCGATAGTGAAGTTTTTTGAAGAATTCGACTATGACGTAGTATTTCCAGGGATTGAAACGACCGTTGTCGAGGCTGAAGTTTTAGGGTGTACTTTAAAGAGACCCAAAGATTCAAACCCTCAAATTGTTAAAGAAGCAATAACCTGTGAACGTGATGTTGAAGAACTGGAAGAAAAAGTGGCAGCTTTGGACGGACGTACCGAAGGACGTATGCCGGTTAGACTGGAACTGTTTAAACAGCTGGTGAAAAAGACAAAAGGTGAGTATGCAGTAATTGCCACGCCGATGCAGCCTCTCCCGGTGGCAGTACAAATCTTGGGATACCCTCTGGCCGTTAAATGGATGAAAACAAAGCCTCTTTTAATGCACAGAGTGGTTGAGGCATGTACCCAGGCAGCCATAAAGTTTGCTCAGGCTTTTAAAGAAACCGGGATTCATGGGATTACATCTATTGCAGCTTGGAACAGCGTGCCCAACTTTAGGCCGGAGCAGCTTTGGGAATTCGACACACCGTATCTGGCCAGAATGATTCAAAGTGCCAGTCCTTTGCCATTTATTCACTATTATTGGGGCTTGCGCCTTCTTGGTGATGATTGGACAAGGTTTTTGGCCCGCCAGGTTTCAACGGGTACCTTTATTATGACAAATCTTGACCCTGATCCCCAGCAAGGACCCAGCAGGGATCTGAAGACTTTCCGGGAGTTGGCTAATACCTATCATAAGGCTTATGTCGTGGGCGTAGGGCCAGAGTTGTTAAAAGAAGGGACGCCGGAAATAATTGAAAATCGGGTCAAGGAATATATCAAAGGGCTGTATCCATGTAATGGTGGATGTATGATTAACCCTTGCGCGATTCCCCAAGGGTCACCAGTGGAAAATGTCCGTGCGTTTATTGATGCTTTAAATAAATATGGAACTTTCCCCATCAATCTGAGCAAATTGGATTAAATAGTCCTATAGATTGGAATGTCCAGTTTTCTGTAAGGGAGGGTCTACTATGGCAGAGACAATCCGATTATTGGTTGCGGATGATGAATCATTGGAGCGGGCTGTAATTATTGAAACTATTACCAGTGACGCAAGATGCGACAAGAATTACCATATCCAGGTTTTTCAGGCACAAGACGGTAATGAAGCAATGAGAATATTTAGCCAGCAGGATATTTCAGCAGCATTTTTAGATGTACGGATGCCAGGGAAAAACGGATTGGATGTAGCGGGACAGATCAAGTTGCATTATCCAGAGGTAAAGTTCACATTCATATCAGCCTATGGTGATTATCCTATGCTGCGCATGGCCTTAAATCTGCAAGCTAAAGATTATCTCCTGAAACCGGTACACCGGCGAGAAATTGTCAATGCTTTTTGGAAAATGGTAGATCCTCAAAATTTGATATCTGAGAAAGATGAAGAAAATACTTCTGAAGACATTAATTCATGGAACCCTTTAGACTCAACTAAACGCGTCATTAACTCAGCCAAGTCATATGTTCGGCAAAACCTTAGAAAACAGCTGACATTGAAAGAAGTAGCCGACCATGTGGGATTTAGTATGAGCTATTTCAGTACTTTGTTCAGTAAAGAAGAGAGCATGACATTTAAAGAATATGTAATCCAATCTCGGATTGAACGGGCTAAAGTCCTTTTGGAGAATACAAATCTTCCCATCAAGACCATTGCGCGTGAAACCGGATTTCAGGATCCCGATTATTTCAGCAAGGTGTTCAGTCAAAAGGTTGGGACCACTCCTTCCAGTTATCACATCCAAGAAGGGAAAGAAGACGACTGGAAAGATCTACTAAATAAACTGTGAGGTGACTAAGACATGAATTCGAGAGAGAGAGTTTTTGCTACTTTAGACGGAAAGATACCTGATCGGGTACCTGTACTTGCCCAGGTTGGAGATCATGCAGGAGTTAGTCAGGGTTTAACTTTTGATGTAATGTACAAGGATGCGAGGAGAGCAGCTGAGGCGCACCTAAAGGCATTAAATCGGTACAAGTATGATTCGGTGGCGATCCAGGTGGAACCAAGTTGGCCGGTAGTTGAAGCGTGCGGCGGAACACTTTTTTATCCCCCTGACAAATACCCGTGGATCACGAAGAATCCTATTTTAACAGAAGAAGATATTAAAAATTTTAAGATGCCGGATTTTGCTAAAGCTCCTGGTTCAAAAGTGACTGTAGAGGGGACGAGGATCCTGGCGGAAAGTACAGACGTTCCGGTAGGTGCGTATGTAACCGGGCCGTTTACCTTCTCAATGCAGCTATTTCCCTATGAGAATTTCATCAGAAGTATCAATAAAAAAGAATTTATGCATGCCCTGATTCAGAAAAGCACAGAAGTAGTGAACGCGTATGCCCAAGCATTAAAAGAAGCCGGGGCATCTTTCTTGGTGATCTGTGAACACGATCTGCAGATGTTCGCTCCCGCAACGATGACCGAGTTTTTCATCCCATATCTAAAGCAGGCGCTCACCTACGAATATAACATTTTGCACATGTGCGGGAAAGTAAATAATCATCTTGATGTAAATGGGGATGCTCTGTCTGACATGGAAAAACTGCAGATGGTCAGTTTAGGGCACCACACAGACATGCTTAAGTTTAAAAAGAAATATGCCGGAAAGCTTGGTTTCGCCGGAAACCTAGACCATATTGTCTTTTTGCCCCAGGCTTCCGCAGAGGAAGTAGAGGAAAAATGCGGAGAGATCATCACTGCCGCCAAGGAAGGCGGACAGTACATGCTGTCACCGGGTTGTGAAATTACCGCTGATGTACCGCCGGAAAATGTAGAGGCCATGGTTAGAGCTGCAGAAAAATTTGGGCGGTACGAGTAAAGGGGGGGACGATTTGTTCAAATTCAAAGCTGAACAGAAAATTTATCAAATTGGAAATGTTACAATCGGCGGCCAACCTGGACAGCATCCGACAGTATTAATGGCAAGCATCTTTTATCAGGGTGACAAGCTTGTTAAAGATGAAGAAAAGGGAACTTTTGATCAAGAAGGAGCCCTTGGCTGGATTAACAAAATTGATGATATGTGCAAAAAAGTTAAACTTCCTCTGATGATAGATATTGTCGGAGCCAGCGAAAATGCTATGCGTGCCTATGTTGAATTCATCGGACGCAACACAGATCTGCCGTTCATCATTGATGGGACGGTTGCCAAAGTGAGAATTGCCGGAGTGGAAATGGCTGCCAAGCTTGGTTTACAGGACAGGGCAGTGTTTGATTCCGTAAACGTTGAGAGTAAAGATGAGGAACTGAAAGAAGTAAAAAAGCATGGTTTGAAGGCTACCGTAGTTATGTTGAACAATTCAAAGAAGCCAACAGCTCAGGGCAGAGTAGATATTGCAGAAGCACTGATTGAACGGGCTAAGTCCTATGGTTTTGAAAAACTGATGCTTGACATGGCCGTACTGGACATAGTGGAGCCGGGACCGGCAGCTAAAGCAATATATATGCTCAAAGACAAATATGGATATCCTGCCGGCTGTTCACCAACCCATACGGTGATTACCGGGTGGAAGAAAGCTTCTATGTATAACAAGATTGAAGTAGCTTCCACTAAAACCAGTATGGCGACCAGCCTGCAGCTTTTGGGTGCCGACTTTATTATGTATGGAATCAAACAAACGGAAATAGTGCCGTCCATGGCGGCAGTTGATGCTTTGGTTGCATATAGCTGTATGCAGCATGGCGTAAGGCCTGCCAGCCATGATCATCCTTTGTACCATGTATTTAAGTGAATTTTGGGGTGAAAAATGTCTAACGTAATTGTCGCCTGCGGAACTTTGAAAATTCCATTAGAAAAAGCTATCGAAGCATTGCACGAAGATGAGCGGCCGGACATTATTTACCTGCCTGCGATTATGCACCTTTATCCAGACAAGTTGTCAGCTGCTATTAATGGACTGCTCGCTTCCTTTAAAGGCATATACAGTGGAATAATTGTTGTTTACGGCAAATGTGCTTACAGAATTGATGAAATAGTTAATCAACATGGGGCAATCAGGGTTCCAGGCGAATTATGTTATGCGATGTATGTCGGTGAAGACATCTACCGGGAAATGCTTAAAAAAGTGCCGGGAACCTATTTTTTGACAGACGATATATGCAGGAATTTTAACAAGCTGGTTGTAGAGCCTTTGGATTGGAGAGAGCGGCCTAGGATTAAAGAAATGATGCTTCGGAATTATCAACGAGTTGTATACTTGGATGTCATGGAAGATAACTCCCTTGACAAGAAAGCTCGCGAAATAGCTGACTTTCTTAACCTACCCCTGGAAATTCAAAGGATTGGCACCAAAAATTTTGAAACACTCATTATGCAAACTTTAAAAGAAATTAAGCAGTTTCCGAAGAGCAATGGAGGAAAGCTATGACTGACAGAAAAATAGTTTTTTATCCCGAAGAGAAGACGATTTTGACTGGTAAAAAAAAACTATTTTGGAGGCCTCTCAAAAAGCTGGTATAGCTATTGAAGCCACATGCGGTGGCAAGGGAACTTGTGGTAAATGCAGGGTGCGCATTCAACATGGGGCAAGAGAACCATTAACAAATGTCGAGGAAAACTTCCTTAGTTCATCAGATGTAGAAAAGGGGATAGCCCTGGCTTGCCAGTGCCGGGGCTATGGTAATCTTGAGGTTTTTGTTCCGGAAAAAGGAAATGAATTATCTCGAAAATTGAACCTGGAATCGAAAAAAGTATTACTGGACACAGATTTAAGAAAAGAATACTTGGAATTAGAGACACCTCATGTTCATGATTTCAGGTCAGATGCCAACCGCCTCATAGATGGGTTGAAAGGGAAACAAATTAATCCTTTGCGGCTCGATGTATTATCTACTATACCATTTATCCTGCGGGAAAACGATTTTAAGGTTACTGCTGTTCTGGCTGGAAACGAATTATTAGTAGTAGAAGCAGGGGATACACGTAACAAGATCTACGGAGTAGCATTGGATATTGGGACAACCACTGTTGCAGGTTTTTTGCTGGATTTATGTCAAGGTCTTGTAATAGGAGCCGCATCCCGTACTAATAAGCAGAATTCTTATGGGGCAGATGTAATATCCCGTATCCAGTTTTCTAATGAACAAGATAACGGTTTGAAATGTTTGCAGGAAGATGTATTAAGTGTCATAAATAAAATAATCAATGAATTGACACAGCAGAATGGAATTAATATTGGGAGCATCTATCAGGTGTTGGTCGTAGGAAACACCGTCATGTCCCATCTGTTTTTAGGGTTGTCCCCCGCTGCACTGGGAAAATCACCTTTTATTCCTGCATTCTCTACCATGACAGTAATCCCAGCCTATGTCTTGGGATTAGAAATCAATCATCGTGCGCAGGTTATTGTGTTGCCTAACATTGCAGGATATGTTGGTTCTGATACTGTGGCGGCTTTGTTAGCAGTGAAGATAGATAACGATACCGGATCGGCGATGATGGTTGATCTGGGCACCAATGGAGAGATAGCACTGGCCTGTGAAGGAAAACTGTATACCTGCTCTACCGCTGCAGGACCAGCTTTTGAAGGTGCTCATATTTATCAAGGGATGAGAGCCGTCAAAGGGGCTATAGAAAAAGTACGTATTGATAAAACGGTGACTATTGATGTTATCGGAAATGTTGCCCCATGTGGGATTTGTGGCTCCGGTTTAATTGACGCTGTTTCAGAACTGGTAAAAGCAGGAATTATCAATAATAACGGCCGGATTATGTCTCAAAAAGACCTGGATGGGAAAATTCCAGAAGAATTGTGGCACCGGTTACGTCCCAGTGGCTCTGGACAGGATTTTGTCCTTCATTATGGCACAACAGATGCTGATGATATTGTTTTAACCCAGCGAGATGTACGTGAATTACAGATGGCAAAGGCATCCGTCAGGGCTGGAGCAGAAATTCTTTTGAAGGAAGCAGCCATTAAGGCAAGCGATTTAAACGCGGTGATGCTGGCTGGGGCATTTGGCAGCTTTGTCAGGAAAGAGAGTATTCTCTCAATAGGAATGCTTCCAAGAGTAGATGAGGAAGTTGTATATTCAGTAGGAAATGCAGCAGGAGAAGGTGCAATTTTAGCGCTTGCTTCAGAAAGCGAGCGACATCATGCACAGTACCTGGCAAGGAAGGCAACTCATATCGAACTCTCGCTCAGACCGGATTTCAGTAGGTCCTTTAGAGATGCCTGTGCTTTTATGTGAACAAGATCAATGAACGGACAAAACACAGGTCAGTTTTAGGAATGGCAAAAAAAAAATGGAATAGGGGGCAAAACTTTAATTAAGTAAATATGACTAGCTAACTTTATTGGAGGGAAGAAGAATGGTGGAATTTAAATGCCCTGGACATAATCAAGATCATATTCCTGAAGAAGTTTTAAAGGAAGCTGGCATAACATTACCGAACGCTTACACAGATAAAAATGGCATAGTTGCTCTAGCCAGGGTGCTAAAGAACTATCAGAACGACGTGTTTGCCAAAGTACCTTTTTGTGTCACGGTCGAAGCAGAGGCCTTCGGAGCACATATTAAAATGGGTGATGCTTTGCACCGACCAAGAACAAATGGCCGCCGTTTCTCGTCTATTGGAGAACTATCAAGTATCCAAAGACCGGATATTTCTAAAGGTCGAATTGGAGAAGTGCTGGATGCTGTGGGGATTATGGCTGAGTCGGGAGAGAAAGTAATTCTAAATATTGTCGGCCCATTTACTATTATTCATTCTTTGATTGATTCTACACTTTTTTACAATGGGGTGCGCAAGGAACCGTCAAAAATCAAGGAAATCTTAGCTGTTATTGAGGATAGTGTAATTCAATACGGTATTGAGGGTGCAAAAAGAGGTGCTTCAATTATTTCCTATGAAGACGCGGTTGGAGTGACGGATGTGACGGGACCAAAGATGTATAAAGAGTTTAGCTGTCCGTCGAGTCGCAGAATTATATGTGGGATAAAAGAAGCTGGGGGGAGATTTCTGATCCATCTTTGTGGCAGGACCTCCGCGGCACTTGAAAATGCAGATATGGTCCACTCTTATGCCATTAAAGCCAGTAACGCCTTCACCTATGGCCATGCTCTGGCAAGGCTACTGGATGAGTTAACTGAACCTATTATTGTAGGTCACAAGTGTATAGCATGGGGTCCAATGAAGATGGATCAGCCTGTCATTTGGGGGATAAAATTAAACTAGATATGAGGGATATGTAAGATATATAGAAAATGGATATCTTCACTTGTCAAACTAGCCTTGAATAATTCTAAGAAGCAAATAGACCAGAAATGTATTGTTCATAAGACTTAGGGATGCAGGTTATCTTAAATAATTACAATTGAGGTAGTTATAAGTTATAAGTTATAACTTATAACTTATATGGTAAATAAAGTAACTGAAGTTTCGCACCCCTCAAAACCCTTGTATCTCTAATTTAAAGGTATCCTAATGCCAGTGGTTCCTTCTGATTATTACCGATTAACTGGCATTTTTAAGGGCTATAAGCTGATTACTAAGAAAAGAATTCTCAAATAGTTCTTTCAAATGTTCATATTCACTGGAATTCCTAAATTCCAAAATGTCCACTAAACCAGACTTGGCGATGCTGGTGATCACCACTTGCAGCAAATCATCAAATAATTCCCAGAGCCGCTCCGCTACATTCTTCTCTATGAGTTCGTCCTTGATTTCCGCAAATAATCCTTCTAAGGATTCGTAGGCGTTTACTCGTCGAAAATAGGCTAGGAGTGTATAGAGGAGATAGCAGGTCGTGATATGGGCAATCTGCGCATCGAAATCCCTCGATTGACAAGTCCCGAGCTTCAAATGCTGCTTGGCTTCCTTAAAAAAGACTTCGATGGTCCAACGGATACTGTAAATCTCCAACATACTCAATAAACTAAGAGATATATCCGTCGAGAGGAACAGTCTAAATTTCTTTTGATAGGGAAACCGGCAAAAATACAGTTTGATTTGTCCGATTCCTTCATAATCAACAAGGACTTCGAAATAACGGATATTCCGTTTCCTACAGCGTTTTTCGTTTCCCTCACTTTTGAGGACCGATTTTAATTGGCTGGCATTAAGGGAAGTCTCTTTGTAGCGATACTTCCTCGTATCTTGCCGAACACCACAGACCAAATGCATCGATTTTTTGTCTAATCCTCGAATCGTTTGAATGAACTCGTAACTGCTGAACCAGCTGTCAACCAGGACATATTTAGCCTTAAACCCCTGTTTTACCGCCCGTTTTATCATATCCAGACCGTTCGAAATTTTGCTAACATGGCATTCTCTGATCCGTTTAGCCCCAGCAGATTTGGGGTCTCGTTGCTTTTTGAACCGTTCTTTACGGTGCCTTGCCTTTTTTAAGGGCTTTTCCACTTGTAAAGTGAAGTCTATAGGCGTGAGGCTTTTACCATCGAAGAAACCAAGGGTTAAATTTTTAAAGCCTAATTTGCTACCTTTCTTCCCTGCAACATGGTCAAACACCTGGGTCATTTGTTCAATTCTTCGACCTGTCTTAGCAAGAGTTGTATCATCTAGAATGAAAGCGGACTTTTCATCCACTTCGTTCGTAGGATTAACCAATCGTTGAAACTGTTTGGATATACCGATCAGCAATGCTCTCCAAGGCATTTTTTCATTGTTCTTCAGTCGATATATGGAATCTTTCTTCATAGTAGTAACCTTTTGGAAATCGCTTTTATATAACGCGTGGACACTTTTCAGTAACATTAGGGGCAACATCAACATTAGTGAGAGGATTTCCGCGGAACTGTAACCATCCTGTTTCAGAAAACCAACTTTGCGGCAAAGCGTTTTAAGCTTGAACGTCTTCATAACTTCACATATAATATTGTTAATCGAATAGCCGTGATTTTGGAGTACGTTTTCAATTTCTTTGACAGGTTTCCGCATGATAACACCTCATTTTTGGTTGATTTGGAGTAGCATCTTATTATACCAAAAACCTAGTGTTCATGCGGATTTTTATCGTTTTTTCGTCTTATTCTAAGCCGAATTTTCGGCTGTTTTATGGGTGCGAAACTTCAGTTATATAAGAAACATGGGGTATTCGGCCCGGGCCCATCACTGCGGGAATTATCAAATGATTTTAGCACCGGCGCTCGTTGCCGCCGGGTTAGGCGAAATGTCGAGGACGGGTGAAAGTATTGTGCATCCGAGGCTCGGATTCCGATTTAAGGCGGCCGCCGTAACGACGGATATGCCTTTGGAACCAGATGGACCTATTTCTTTCGGAGCAAGGGAATTTTGCGTAACTTGCAAAAAATGCGCCACGCTATGTCCATCGGGTGCAATTAGTCAAGATGATCATCCGTCAAAGTTTAATAACTATGAAAAATGGCCCACAGATATTAAGAAATGCACATCTTTCCGTATTTGCAATACAAAAGGAGCCATGTGCGGAGTGTGTATGAAATCCTGTCCCTGGAACAATAAAGAGGATAGCTGGTTCCATACCGTGGGTATTTACGCTGCTTCCAAATCTAAGCTTGCTGCAAAATTATTGAAGAATGTCGATGATTTCTTCGGATATGGTACCGAAGTAATACAGGAGAACCGCTGGTGGCTTCAGTGGCCGGAACTATTTAAAAAGTAGTTTTCGTACGCTAGGCGATCGATGTTGTCTAGCGTCTCTTTTTATCTCAGCGTAATGATCGTATCAACGGCAGAAGTATGTTTGAAAAGGAGCAAGACCTATGGCCGAAGGAATATCTTATTATCCGCTCTTAATCATTGCAGTCATTGCTCTCATTATTCCACTCATCGTCAAAAAGATTAAATATATTTCTATCCCGATAGTCGTCGGGGAAATTATCGCAGGAATTATTATTGGGAAAAGCGGTTTTGACTTAATTCAAGGGAGCGAATGGCTAAACCTGCTCTATAATCTAGGATTTGCTTTTCTCATGTTTATGGCTGGGTTGGAAATTGATTTTGAGATGATCAGATCAATGGCAAGGACAAAGAATGTAAAATGGCACCAACACCCCTTTCTTATCGCCTTATTGCTATTTGCAACAACTTTTATTCTTTCGTTATTCGTATCAATTGGGCTTAAAGCCATTGGGTTAATACCCGATATCGTTATCTTCACAATTATTTTGTCCAGTACATCGGTCGGCGTTGTGGTTCCAATTCTAAAAGAACGTGATATGTTGACCACGCAATATGGGCAAAGCGTTTTACTGGCCGCGTTATTTTCGGATTTATTTACAATGTTGCTATTGTCGTCCTATATCACTTTCAAAAGCGCAGATTCCATGAAAGATATTGCTTTAATATTATTATTCATACCCATCTTTATCATTATCTGGAAATTTGGTAATGTTATTTCAAAATTACCGATTATTGAACAACTGGCCCATAAAAATTCTCAGATAAAAATTCGAGCATCATTTGCCCTTCTTATTTTATTTATCATCATTGCACAGCTTTTAAAGACTGAAGTTATTCTTGGCGCTTTCTTGGTGGGGGTTATTATTTCCTTAGTAAGTGATCGGAAAACAAGTCAGGTCTTTCATAAGCTGGACGCCATAGCCTATGGCATATTCATACCGATTTTCTTTATCATGGTTGGGGTTAATTTTAGCTTTAAGGATATTGTCAATAATGCAAGTTCGCTTTTCCTGTTGCCAATTTTAGTTCTTGCTGTTTACGCGGTTACCTTATCTCCGGTATTCTTCCTAAAAATCAATTATTCGTGGAAAAGATCAATTGCTGCAACGACTCTTCTATCATCAAGGCTGAGTTTAATCATTGCGACAGGTGCAGTGGCCCTAAAACTTGGAATTATTAGCAGTAGTTTAAACGGAACTATTATATTAGTAGCCATTGTAACTTGTACCTTGTCTCCGCCTATTTTCAATTGGTTGACGAAAGACTAATTCAAAATCTTAATTATTAAAATACGAGGTGAAAAGAAATGAATGCAGAAAACCAAAAAAGACAAAATCAACAGGAGATCCAGGAAAGCAGAAATGTATCCGATCCGGCAGATAAAACCTTAAAGCCGTCGGTCACGAACGTAAAATATAGCAAAGCCGCCCTTGAAAAATCCAATAAAAAAACAGTTCTCAACGCCGGAGACACGGAGCTGTCTTCGTCAAACGGCATGAGTATAACCCTGAAAATGCGACACAATTGGGTTCAACAAAAATTGTTGGGCCCATCGAAAGAATCAGTGAAACGGAAACAGGGTTTGCCAAAGCTGCTCGTGGTATTTATGGTGAACAGGTTTTAAAGTCATTAATTAAACTTGGCGGCAAGCACCCGTTAATGAGTGCGCTATTCACCATGTCTCATTCCATCGGTACGCCCGAATTTGTGGACGGGCCGGTAAGAGAGGATAAACTTCCTTTGCCGCCGCAGGATTTGCTGGCGAGCCATATTAAAGATCTCGGGATGTTTCTTGGCGCGTCAGAAGTTGGTGTTGGGCTCATGCCGCCTCACGCTTTCTATTCTGAGAAAGGTCCTGCGGTAGGCCACGGGCCCTACAATGCTTTGAATGTGACCCCGATAACCACAACGCATAAATACGCCATAGGCATCATCGTAGACCAGAGCTTGCCTACCGTATTGAGTTCAACGGGCTTTGACGGCATTAGTGCATCCCAAAGCTATATGGCTTATATGAACTCGGGTGTTATTGCTTGTTCTATTGCAGCTTATATTCGTAATCTTGGCTATTCAGCAAGAGCGCATCATTGTGGAAATTATCAGGTGGTGGTACCGCCGGTATTGGTAGCGTGCGGTCTTGGCGAAATGACGCGTACCGGTGAATGTGTTGCTCATCCCCGCCTGGGTTACCGTTTCAAGGCAGCCGTTGTTACGACGGACATGCCTATGGAACCCGATAAACCCATATCCTTTGGTGCCCGGGAATTCTGTGCCACGTGTAAAAAATGTGCGGATGAATGCCCTTCGGGAGCTATCAGTCATGATGATAATCCTATCATTCATAATGGCTATGAAAAATGGAATACCAATGTCCAAAAATGCACGACATTCCGGATTAGTAATAAGAATGGGGCGATGTGCGGACGTTGTATGAAAGTTTGTCCATGGAACAATAAGGAAGAGAGTTGGTTCCACTCGATGGGAGTAGCCGCGGCTTCCAAGTCGCAATTAGCTTCAAGACTATTAAAAAATATTGATGATTTCTTTGGTTACGGTACCGAAGTCTTAGAAGAAAATAAGTGGTGGCTAGAATGGCCGGAACTATTTTAACTTTTAGATCTCTAGATTACAAAGCAAAGGAGGTGAGCGTATGGTCGGAATGATTTACTCTTTTTTTGTCGGGGCCTTATCTGTTTTAATAGAAATCGGAGTTAATAGTCTCACTTCTGCCAGCGGGAAGGTTATGACTTGGTACGGCTGGGTGCTGGTTTATTTCATTTATGCCTGTATCGTGATGGGAACGTCCTTCGTTTACATTAATGCTGTGGGAAAACACAAGGTTGCAACGGAAAGAGGTGCAATGCTTCTCTTTGCGGGATCTGCAGTTGGTTGTTTAAGCCTCTGGGCGGTATGGCATTACTGGATGTAGCCCTAAGAATTAATGATAATGGAGATTAATTATGTACGTCAAAGCGCTAGACAAGCAATATTGTCTAGCGCCTTTGTTTGTTTTAGTCGTTATTTAGATTCAAATTGTTTATGTAGTCTAAAACTTTAAAAGAAAACTGCAGGTGAAGTAGAAAATTAATGTCATCTAGATCTACTTCCATGATTTCTTGTATTTTTTCAATACGAAGGCTCATTGTGTTACGGTGAATATGTAAGATGTTTGCGGTTTCAATTAGTTTCTTTGAATTTTCAATAAAAGTATAGAGTGTTTGGGTGAAATTAGTTTTATTTTTCTGGTCGTAATCTATAAGGGTTAGGAGGGATGGATGACATAAATCTTTTAAGTCGGTGTAAGATGAGCATAACTCAATCACATGATCTATTAAATATTTTTCATATTCAAAGAAAATCTTTTCTTGAGAAGATTTTACGCCGATATCCATTGCTGTAAGTGATTGTTGATAAAATTTATAGGTTTCACTGAGGTCTTGAAAAGTGCGACTTAGCCCGGCATGTAGGTTATTTTCACTAAGAAACTCAAACATATACTCAAAATCAATTTCGTGAAAGGGAGTATCGATACTCCTGCTAATCAGGATCACGATGTTATCCTCATAAATGATCGGTTTGCTGAAACTAATCAGACTTTCCACCATATCTCTAATGTATGAAAGGGGAATATTTGCAAGGTCAAATTGAGAAGGTCTTATCGTAAGAATACATAAGTTTTTTTTGAAATTGCAATCCAGATACATTAATCTTTCATGGATTACTTTTGAGTCCTTTATCTTTTTACTCAGCAAGTCAGCTAAAAAATATTCGTACATAATCCCTTTTGAGTTAATCAGAAACTTGTTTTTCTGCATTTCAGAGGAAATGACTTTGCATAAAAGTGAAAGAAGATCGATATCTTCATCCTTAATCGGTTGTAATACTTCCATTATTACAACTCTGCCGACAGCTTTTCCTTTAATATTAATACTTGAAAGTACTTGAGTAACAGAGGGTTCTGATAGTAAAGGAAATACTGAATAATTACTATTCGAATGGTCATCCTCAATTTTTTCTTTAGATAAGAACAACACCGGAAGTTTGCTGTTGTTCACTTTTTCTAAAGCTTTTTTGTGTTTCATCAAAGAAACAGTCTCGTAAGAAAAAAATCCTTTTGTTGTCAGTTCAATCCACATAGGATCATTAACCGTAATATTTTTTGTATAAGCAAGCAGCTTAAGACTTTTATCTAATACCATCATTGGGTTCCCTATTAATGGAAATGCCATATCGATGATATGTTGTATTCCCTGCCCCTGAGCGAGAGAATCTAGTAAAATTTCGGAATCAAGGGAGTGTTTGGTTTTATTGTTGAAGATATCCTGTATCGTATTAAACACTGCATTAAAACTAATTTCTCCCTCAATTTTCAATAGATTAAAGGGTGGATTCCTTTCGAAAGAATCTGGTATAGCCTCATCTGTTATCAAAATAAGATGATTTCCGCCATGGTTGGCAAAAGTTTCAAGGTTAGCGTTAGTACCCATATACAGAACATCGGGTTCAAAGGTCTGCTTTCCAGTTTCTATGAGTTTCAAGGTTCGGATCGCAGATAGCCCATTGGCGGATTTATAGAGTTTTGGATTAAATGCATTTAATTTTTCCAGAAGTGTGGTCATGTAGATATCCAGCGGATATACCCCCCAAGTATAAAAGTCATATACTTTTCAGTTGGAACGAGCCTTGGTAATCTTCTTCATAGTATAGTACAAACTGCGAAGTATTTCATCTTATAGTCCCTCACTTCGATAAAACAGCATTGAACCTTGAAAATCATTCTTAAGTAGCAGCTCTTTTATCTCACATACCTGTTTTTCTTTTTTTCTCGATGTCAAATATACTATTTCCGTACCCTGTTGTTTCCAAGATTTAATCAAGTTAACTGCGTTATTTATCGGAACATATGCTGCATGATTAAAATGTTGCAGTATACTTTTGGGCCCTAATATAGTACCTTCAGTAAAAATCATTAACCTTACTGGGTTTATCTCATTATCAGCAATATCTTCCTCGATTGGCTCATTTCTTATTAATTCTAAACAACCCACTGTATTTTCCCTTTCATAAGTCCTATAAAAAGAATTCTTTCGCCGCAGGACGCGGCGATCCTGCGCGCGATTTTATATAACGTTTCGCGAAGTTCCGCAGCGCCTTACCAAATTCATCTTTTCTAAGTTGCGGAACTTCGCTGTTATGTGATGGATAGCACCCCCATACTCAGCGGTTGCCATGGAGGGCAACCCCTTAAATGTGTATATTGCAAAGACATACAGTTTAAATGTCTTCAATAAAAAGTAGTATTCTAATTAGCTAATATCTATGGAAGCTAATCTTTTCTCAATTAACTCCTTTAACTCAGTATTTAAATCAAAAACAATGACCTCACTTATTTCATTTACTAATTCTCTTATTTCCACAATCTCCTCAACCATCTTGCGTGATTCTTCACCGGTAAGCGTATCAACCTCATCAAAGTTGGCGGTATGATATAAATATATCTCTCCACCTATTAAAAAACTAATATATACTGCAAAATATACTACTTCAATATGTAATATTTCACGCCCGACTTCATAATGTTTATTGTCTTTAGTTCTATAATTTCCTGACCCAATCATATTTGGATGTGTGTGCTCCGAAAGATATGGATAAATAATAGGGTGTATTATTGCGTCAATTGGATGTACGCCATGTTCTACCATTTTTTGTATAGATGTATTATGGTCATATTCCTTATTATTAGCCTTTAGTATTACCTTTTTATAGTTAAGTTTGTTATTATTTGTTTTTTTGAATTCATATATTCCAGCTTTCAATCCAATTTTTTGCCATACAAGTTCGCGTATTTCATGAGGATTATTAAGTATATAGGACATATTGATATAATTCTCATAAACAGTTCTAAGAATTATAAGAGTGTCTTCTCGAAAGTTATTGCTGAAGTTTCGCACCCATAAAACAGCCGAAAATTCGGCTTAGAATAAGACGAAAAAACGATAAAAATCCGCATGAACACTAGGTTTTTGGTATAATAAGATGCTACTCCAAATCAACCAAAAATGAGGTGTTATCATGCGGAAACCTGTCAAAGAAATTGAAAACGTACTCCAAAATCACGGCTATTCGATTAACAATATTATATGTGAAGTTATGAAGACGTTCAAGCTTAAAACGCTTTGCCGCAAAGTTGGTTTTCTGAAACAGGATGGTTACAGTTCCGCGGAAATCCTCTCACTAATGTTGATGTTGCCCCTAATGTTACTGAAAAGTGTCCACGCGTTATATAAAAGCGATTTCCAAAAGGTTACTACTATGAAGAAAGATTCCATATATCGACTGAAGAACAATGAAAAAATGCCTTGGAGAGCATTGCTGATCGGTATATCCAAACAGTTTCAACGATTGGTTAATCCTACGAACGAAGTGGATGAAAAGTCCGCTTTCATTCTAGATGATACAACTCTTGCTAAGACAGGTCGAAGAATTGAACAAATGACCCAGGTGTTTGACCATGTTGCAGGGAAGAAAGGTAGCAAATTAGGCTTTAAAAATTTAACCCTTGGTTTCTTCGATGGTAAAAGCCTCACGCCTATAGACTTCACTTTACAAGTGGAAAAGCCCTTAAAAAAGGCAAGGCACCGTAAAGAACGGTTCAAAAAGCAACGAGACCCCAAATCTGCTGGGGCTAAACGGATCAGAGAATGCCATGTTAGCAAAATTTCGAACGGTCTGGATATGATAAAACGGGCGGTAAAACAGGGGTTTAAGGCTAAATATGTCCTGGTTGACAGCTGGTTCAGCAGTTACGAGTTCATTCAAACGATTCGAGGATTAGACAAAAAATCGATGCATTTGGTCTGTGGTGTTCGGCAAGATACGAGGAAGTATCGCTACAAAGAGACTTCCCTTAATGCCAGCCAATTAAAATCGGTCCTCAAAAGTGAGGGAAACGAAAAACGCTGTAGGAAACGGAATATCCGTTATTTCGAAGTCCTTGTTGATTATGAAGGAATCGGACAAATCAAACTGTATTTTTGCCGGTTTCCCTATCAAAAGAAATTTAGACTGTTCCTCTCGACGGATATATCTCTTAGTTTATTGAGTATGTTGGAGATTTACAGTATCCGTTGGACCATCGAAGTCTTTTTTAAGGAAGCCAAGCAGCATTTGAAGCTCGGGACTTGTCAATCGAGGGATTTCGATGCGCAGATTGCCCATATCACGACCTGCTATCTCCTCTATACACTCCTAGCCTATTTTCGACGAGTAAACGCCTACGAATCCTTAGAAGGATTATTTGCGGAAATCAAGGACGAACTCATAGAGAAGAATGTAGCGGAGCGGCTCTGGGAATTATTTGATGATTTGCTGCAAGTGGTGATCACCAGCATCGCCAAGTCTGGTTTAGTGGACATTTTGGAATTTAGGAATTCCAGTGAATATGAACATTTGAAAGAACTATTTGAGAATTCTTTTCTTAGTAATCAGCTTATAGCCCTTAAAAATGCCAGTTAATCGGTAATAATCAGAAGGAACCACTGGCATTAGGATACCTTTAAATTAGAGATACAAGGGTTTTGAGGGGTGCGAAACTTCAGAAGTAAAATCTTATTATTCATTTATCCTAACTCAATTTCATAATGATACTGCTATTTTAAATCAAGGAGAGAAAAGAAGATGATAACTTGAAAGAGAGCAAAGAAGAAGGGGCAGTCCTCAAATATCTTGCTAAATTTAAAGGACAGAAAAGAACCACACCGCTTGTATCGCTGACCCCTATGGATATCCTAATTGCCTTAATAGGTGCTTTTTTGGGAATTGCCATTCTCAGCATATTATCACTTGAGTACGAGATTCCCATGTTGGCTACGCCGTTAGGGGCCTCCGCTGTTCTGGTATTTGGGGCACCGGATGCTCCCCTGTCGCAACCGCGTAACGTTATACTAGGTCACGCCTTGTCCGCAATTGTCGGGGTAACAACTTATCAGATTTGGGGAATTCACTGGTGGTCGGTGACTTCAGGGACATCTTTAGCCGTCTTGGTCATGATGTTAACGAAAACGACGCACCCCCCGGGTGGAGCCACAGCTATGTTTGCTATTCTCAATGCGGCTAACCCGATCTACATATTAACTCCAATTATTGCAGGTAGCCTGTTATTGGTTTTGGTGGGCATATTCGTCAATAACCTATCACCGAATCGAAACTATCCACGGTATTGGTACTAGATGCAATATTAGTAATGATTAATTCTAATGAAGAGATGAAAATTTGAAATTAAACTCTATTTATGTGCGTTTATGTAAGTATAATTGTAAAAGACTGATCCAAGAGGTGGAATTAATATTGCTTCTACCGGTCTAGTTATGTTTCACTCATTCATCAGAATGCTTATCTCAACATTTAAGACAAAGCTCTCCCAATGCAGCAAGTACAGGAACAAATATTATTATACGAGGAGTGGATAAAATGGCCGAGGTTAAAGTTTTTTCAGGAATTTGTGGTTTTAATACTAGTGTGAAAGTCGAATCCAAAAACATGCGGGATGCCCAGATTGAATTTCAGACCGAATGCCCAAACCTGAAACCATTGGAACCTGAACTTAAAGAAGTCAAAGCATTCGTGGAGTGTTTCGCAAAAGTTGGAGATTCACCGGTATTTCAAATGGCCAGAAAATACTGTAAACATGCGGCTTGTCCTGTTCCTACGGCGATTATTAAAGGTGTTGAAGTAGCTTGTGGTTTAGCCTTACCTAAAGATGCGGTGATAAAGATTAGCAAATAAGTTACAAGCACTATGATGACAAATTCTCAGAGCCCTACAGGAAGAGATGAGCGCTGGTGGAATTAATTGAGTTGACCATTGGAGAATTGGACCTGAAAGATATCTATTTGAGCATGGGTACAGGAGGTTCGGACAGAAGTATCAAACCGGAAATATGTGATGTAATCGAACAGATACGGGTCTATGCGGTACAACTAATTTAATTGAGTATATTTGTACAGTAGTGCCCGTTCAAATAGTGGGGCCCAACCAAATACTCTTAGACGAAAGGTATCCTTTGAACTGTAGTACGAATTTTTTTGAAGGGGCGTCCCAGGAAGCTATTATATTAAAGGAGAGTTTCTGAGGGTCTCACAGTAGACGCTGTGGAATTGCAGCTTTAAATCAAGCGGGGATCAAAAACCGGGAGAATCAGAGGGCAAGGATGAACCCAGCAGGTTATAAATTGGGTTATCGTTTAAGTCCAGGTTGTCATATGATTCCTATCATCGGCAAAAGATAATTTTCTCTTATTAGATGCTGATGTTGCTGCATATAGACCAAGGTTACCGGAATGATAAATACCCCAAATACAAATAGAGGTGATCCTTATGAGAGATTATGCTCGATCACAATTTCTCAATTGTGCAGGGGTACATCCCCACAGGAGCAGCCGTCAAGGCTGAAAATCTTATGGAGTGAAAGTCTCCTATCACCAATTAGCCGGTTCGGGTGATTAGCATATCCGAAATGTAGGGAGGTAACAAACTGCGGTGTGCCCGGACGAAAAAGCCGCGGCTGCCCATATAACCCAGAGAATAGAGGGTCGGAACAGACGGTGTGGCAAGCAAATATTGAGGTCAGAAGGATTAACGAATTACTGCAGCCCCGATATAGTTCCCCTTCAGAATCTGTTGAAAGGAATGCTGATTAGCGCTGACCCATTCCCGAATTGGGGAAGGCCGAAGCTTTGTGGGAAGAAACGGTAAATGCATCACAAAGGCAGCCGGGGTATGGGTTCTGACATCAATAGAAGGGTTCACAGAGATATCGACGGGAAAGTCCATTTCCAGATGGAATGGCAACAACCATCAAAGACCCGCCTTATAAAGTACAATCGAAGGAGGATGGGAGGATTTAGGACTGGCGCATGAGGTCATAAAAGCGATAAAAGGCTTGTTGAAGCAAAGGACCTCTGAACACTTGGGGGCCTCAGAGAAACGCAGTACGCAGTAACTGATAACGTATCTCTTTAATGAAGGATAACCCTTGAGTTAACCAAATAACCAATGGGCGAATATGGTGCCAACATTTAAACCTAGGGTTACTTGAGAAGGCTCAAGGGATAAACCTGGGGTTAGAACCGGAATCGGGAAATCCGACTGTCCGGGATCGCAGGGAGGCGTCAGGAAACGTGGTCTTGAAAAAAGATGCGCGCGCCTGCATTCTATCTCGACCAATTTAGACACAATTCAGTAGGACCTTATAGATTATGGATAAAAGATTCCTTCGGTGTTTCACTCAACACAAATAATTGTTGTGTTGTTATAAATAACAATTGAATTATCAGCGCTAAGGGCAAACCTGTCAAAAGATAGGGACGCAAAGCCATAGGGTCTAAGGTGCTTACCAGCACTATGATAGCCTGGCTACCGCAGAGACTACGTGTCTAAACCTGCCCTCTTAGCGGCAGGTTTTTTTGTCTTTTGAGCATGGCATTCGTGACTTTAGTGCTGAAAGTCCACTACGATGGTTGCTAGCACCAGTTGTTAGGTAAAGGTAAGAGGTGATGAGGACTCAGAAGGAAGCCGGAGGCAAGATGCCGACCTTGTGTGCAAAAATTACATATACGGCATATAGCAACCGAGCCCTCGCTTCATTTAAGGAATAATTGAAACGTGAGAACAACATGGATACGGTCGCATTTCGACAAAATATTACCGAAATATGGATGATGTCATTATTAAGATTTTTGTTTTTCATTTTAAGTAGGAGAGGTGCTGACAAATGAAAAATGTAACTTTATTAAAAATTAAAAGGTTAAAATAGCTGAAGTACAGTGGTGTAAGGATATCCATGCCGAGGGTGGCTTCACCGATCCAAATTACGTTCTACCCTCTGAGAATGTTACGCAACTCTCAACATTTCCACAATTCAATATGCCTCAAACAGACCGTAAAACCGCAATTTGTAACAAACAAATTGCGGTTTTGTCATTGACAAAAAAATCCTATTTTCGACTTCTGGTATGTATTAAACATTCTTCTTTCTCCAAAAAAATCTTTAAAAATAAATTAAGAAACTGGTTAAAGGGCAACCGATACCAGTTAAAAGATGAAATCTTATTTTCACAGTTTAACCAGCGAAACCGTGGAAAGCTATGCTTTTATGGACCGGAACAAGAACTAGATTTTATATACAAACAGCTGAAGAACCCAAAATTCAATGTCAGTGTCAGGAACGGACTTTTATTCCAGATATTAAATACCTGGAACGAGGTCAAGTGCGGCATTATCCTTATGTCTTTCTGGTTGGACATAAATTATACAGTGGACAAGCTCGGTGTCAAGAGCAGAAACATCAACTGCAACAAGCATAGTGCCTATGAGAAAATAAGAAAATTTTTGGGGAAAAACGACCATAAGCTTGGCCTTTATGCCTTCTTAGGAAATTCAATCGGGTGCCGTTCTCCTCCGCTTGTTCTTCATTTTTCAGATTAAAAAATCTAAAAATGGAGGACAAGCTCATGGAAGAAAACCAGCGTAAATACACGTTATTCGTTCAAAAGAAACGGATTGCTGTGAGTAAAGAAGTTTATATGGCTTACTACCACTGCAGAGATAGGGAAAAGTATCTTGATGAACTGGCAGTAACAAACAATATATCCTTTGAAGCCTGCCATGAAAAGGGTATTCAAGTGGAATATTTGATTGTATCTGCCCAGGAGTCCATAGAGGACAGTATCATATTGAAAGAAATGATTGCCAAGATGTTGCGGTGTCTTACTCTTTTAGAAGAAAGCGATCAGATGCTGATTAATGAACTGTTTTTCAAATGTAAGAGTGAGCGTCAATTATCGGCAGAAAAAGGAATACCACAAAAAACAATCAACGATAGAAAACGCAAAGCACTGCAGAAATTAAAAAAAATTATAGAAAAGTAAATCCGCTCAACCCCTCACTTTTTTCCCTATAGAAGTGAGGGGCTTTTTTTATCCCTCACTGCTCTTTGAAAAATGTTGGCGCAAGCCGTCCATACCCGACAGCTCAAATACGTTAACTGTTCAGCTGCTAAAACGGAAAGCGACCTTGGTAAACACGCCAGAACAGCCTGCGGACAAATTGCCCGTAAAACCGATCGCATCAAAGGCTATGAGCGAGACATGTTTGACCATAAAACAATCTGTGGTGGATTGCTTCGCCAGGACCTGAACAGCCTACAATGATACTCCTGCATAGTCGAGGTTAAGTCCCAGAGTGCAGCCCGGAGGTTCTCGGGGAGGTAGAATTCCTGTGATACCTGCTAACTACAGGTAGTTTGAGCTGTTGCCCCGGTGCTTGGGAAGTAGTGTCAAATAAAGCACAGGCTGAAAATGAAGAATAAGCGTGACCTCTTTGATATCAGAAACTGTGCAGCGGAACTCAAAGTCCGCTGCATCCTTGTGATATTAAAGCCCCAAATTTAAGGAGGCACGAGATTATGGGAGATGAGAAAAGAGTCTGGATTTACTGCCGGGTAGCTAACGGCGATCCTGAATTGATGGAAGCCCAAAGAAATGAACTGTTACACCATGCAAAAAGCCTTGGTTATATGGTAGTGGGAGAATCTCATGATACCGAAAGCGGGCGGTTCATTGACCGGGAAGGGATAAAAGAGGTTTCTGCAGCAGCCGCTTCCGGACAAATGGATGCCGTTTTAATTAAAAATGTTTCTTGCCTTGGGCGAGATATACTTCCGACCCTGGCATACATTGCGCAGCTTAACCGATGGAGTGTGGAGGCAGTCTCTGTCACGGAGGGCACCATTAAAATCACAGCCCCAAATGAAGCGATTGACCATATTATAGACACAATGCAGATGTAAAGGAGGATAAAGCAATGTCACAAGCTCAAGTAGCCAATGAAGTTAAATATAAAATGGCGCTTTCCCTGCTGAAATCCATGCTTAAAAAGGGTCTCATTACTCTTTCAGAATTTAAGGAAGTGGACCAAATAAATCAGCGTTTGTACGCCCCACAATTAGTAGAGGTATATATGTAAAAACACTTGATATAGTGGTTTTTGTGTAGTACTGTGTGTTGCTAACAGGACATCAGGTTCTGAAAAAAAGAGAGGAGGATGCGTATGCCCAAGGTAACCATGATCAACCCAATCAGCCCAAAAACAGAGAAAAAAAAGATCCTCAAACTACGTGTATGCGCATACTGCCGTGTCAGCTCAGATCACGATGAGCAGCAACAGTCCTTTTCGACACAGGTAGAGTACTACACCGATCTGATCGAAGTCAACGACACTTGGACGTTTGCGGGCATCTACGCTGATGAGGGTATCAGCGGCACCAGCAAAGAAAAGCGTGACGAGTTTCTGAGGCTGATGAAAGACTGTGAAGCCAAAAAGGTGGATATGGTTATCACCAAATCCATCTCCAGATTTGCGAGGAATACCAAGGACTGCATTGAAGCTGTCAGAAAGCTGAAAGAGCTTGGAATTGCCATCTATTTCGAAAAGGAAAATATCAACACCATGACGGTGGATAGCGAGTTGATCCTCACCATACTTGGCTCCGTCGCTCAGGAAGAATCCATCTCCATCTCCAAAAACAACAGATGGGCGATACAGAAAAAATTCGAAACAGGGGAATGGAATCCCTCTTGCCTTCCCTATGGATACACCAAGGGTGCCGAGGGTAAAATCATCATCGATGAAGCGGAAGCCGTTATCGTCCGCAGGATATACCATGACTACTTAAACGGTAAAGGCTCATATATCATCGCCAGGGAGCTGACACAGGAAGGTGTTCCTACAAGAAAAGGTGCAGAAGCGTGGGGAGAAAATGTAGTTGGGGAAATCTTGACCAATGAAAAATATGTCGGCGATATGCTGATGCAAAAGACCTTTACCACCGATACGGTGCCTTTTATCAGGAAAAAGAATAAAGGTCAAAAACAAAAGTATTTTATACAGGACAGCCATGAACCCATCATTTCAAGAGAAGAAGCCCAGCTTGTCAGGGAAATCATGGACTGGCGAAGAACAGAAAAAATGATGGTTGCCGATACCGGAAAGTACAATAACCGATACCCGTTTACTGGTAAAATTATATGCGGTGAATGTGGAACCACTTTTAAAAGACAGAAACTATTCAAAGGGATGCCCTACCATACGGAACAGTGGTGCTGCAGCAAGCATATCCACAAGCGAACAGCGTGCAGTATGACAGCCATCAAAGAGGATTACATCAAAGCAGCATTCATCATTCTTTACAATAAGCTGAAAAGCAACTGCGATCCAATACTAATCCCCTTAGCAGAGGATTTGAAAAAGCTCCATTACAGTCAAGGATATGAATCTCAGATAAAAAAACTTAACAGCAGAATATCGGAACTAACGGAACAGAGTCATGTACTGAGTAGACTGAGGTCGAAAGGATATCTTGACTCTGTTCTTTTTATAGAGCAAAACAGTCTCATCGTAAAAGAACTTGCGGAATTAAAAGCACAGCGCGGTGCTCTCCTTGATTATACCGATTTTGACGAGCGAATCACCAGGACCGATGAGCTGATTGCCATACTCAAGAACCAGGAGGACCTGACGGAGAGATTCGATGAAACAATCTTCTCTTTAATAGTAGAAAAGATATTCGTGAACTCAAAAGTAACACTTTCCTTTCATCTAATAAACGGACTGGAGCTTACAGAGATGATTGGAGAGGAAGTGAGCTAAATGGCGCAAAGGCATATGCCCTTCGGCTATAAAATCATCAACGGAACCGTAACTATTCTACCTAAAAAGGCAGACCTGGTCCAAAAAATGTTCAACGATTATATCGCAGGAGTATCCCTTCTGCAGATGGCCAAAGACCTGACTCAACAGGGAATTCCGAATGCCAACGGAAAACCCACCTGGAATCACGGCTCCATCGGGAAAATCTTAAGCAACTGCAAATATATCGGCAATGATTTCTACCCTGCCATAGTTACAGAGGAAGTATTTAATAACGTAAAAGTATGCAGAGAAGAAAAGAATGCTCAACTGAACAGAAATACCAATTACTATGCCAACGGCATCACCAGCACTTACCCTTTCAGTGGCAAGGTAGTCTGCGGCGAATGTGGAAGCGTGTTCCGGCGCTACACCGAGCACCATGATAGAAATAAAAAATGCAACTGGAAATGCAAGCGCTACATTGTTGACAACAGGGTCTGCTGCAAAAGCGGCGTGGTAGATGACCATCAGCTGGAAGCTGCCTTTATAGAGATCTTCAACCGGGTGCTTAAAAAACCGGATGTGATAGAGACTCACCCCACAGTCGAGGCAATACAGGAGAGTACGGAATTAAAAAAACTTACCCTGAAAATCACCAGAGCATTACATGAAAGTGACTCGAACTCAGTGGAACTGGCAGAGCTATTATTCAAAAAAGCTGCAGAGCAATATCGGCTCTCAAAGATAGATGACTTTGAGTACCAGACTAGGAAGCTGCAAGCAATATTTCAAACTCGCAAGCCCATCACAGCATTTGATGAGGATTTGTTCAAGGCTACCATCAAGAGCATTACGGTAGAAAAGACTGGCCAGCTACGATTCGAGCTGATCAATGGCGTAACGCTAAATACTACCTACACATTACGTGGAAAAGGAGGAATCGATCATGGCAAGAGCGGCAAGAACAGTATCGGTGATCCCTGCCGATCCGATTTATGATTTTAAGGAAAAGGCAAAGGAAAAGAAATTGAGAGTAGCGTCATACTGCCGTGTCAGTACAGAACTGGAAGAACAGCAGTCCAGCTATCAAATGCAGGTCGAGCATTATACAAGAGAAATACAGTCAAATCCAAAATGGAAGTTCGCAGGCATCTATGCGGACGAAGGCATCAGCGGAACCAACACTAAAAAGCGAACAGAGTTTAACCGAATGATAGAAGATTGCCTGGCAGGTAAGATCGACATGGTGCTGACCAAATCCGTCAGCCGATTTGCCCGCAATACCGTAGACTGCATTACCTACATCCGACAGCTTAAAGAGAAGAACATCGCCGTATTTTTTGAGAAAGAAAACATCAACACTCTAGATGGTGCTGGCGAGCTTCTAATTACCATCCTGGGCAGTCTGGCACAGGAAGAAAGCCGATCTTTAAGCACCAATACAAGATGGGGTGTTGTCCGCCGGTTCGAAAGAGGGCAGGTATACCTGAACCACACGCAATTCCTGGGCTACACTAAAAACCCTGAAGGGGAGCTTGTCATCGTACCGGAAGAAGCTGAAACAGTAAGATTGATATTCAGGCTTTACTTAGAAGGTTGCAGCTTTGCGAAGATCAAGAATCACCTGGAGGAAAATAGCCTTAAAACAGCTACAGGCAAGGACAAATGGTATACCAGCACCATATCAGGTATGATTTCCAATGAAAAATATATGGGAGATGCCCTGCTGCAAAAAAGCTTTACCACAGATTTTATTAATAAGACAAGAGTCAAAAACAGAGGAATTGTGCCCCAATACTATGTAGAAGGAAGCCACGAAGGGATCATCTCCAAGGAATTATGGAATCGCGTGCAGGAAGAAAGGGCTCGTCGGGCCAACATCCGGAAATCCACGGACAAAAGGTCGATAACAGACAACGGGAAATACAGCTCAAAATATGCCCTCTCAGACCTCGTCCGATGCGGCGAATGCGGCAAACCATACAGACGGGCAACCTGGACGAACTACTCGGAGAAACGAATCGTATGGCGCTGCTACAACAGGCAGGAATACGGGAAGAAATACTGCAAGCATTCACCGACCATTGATGAGCCGCTCTTGCAGGATGCCATTATGAAGGCCATCAACCTGCTGATTGGGGACAAAGAAGATTTTATGGGCACCCTTACCTCCAACCTCCAAATGATTATGGGCAAACATGCCAAGGTCATGGATATCCCAGCGATGGACAAACGGCTGGAAGAACTGAAGGAAGAGATGCTGGCCTTGGTTGGGAAAAATGCAAAAAGCGGAATCAACAATGTAGACTTTGATGAGGATTATGAAAAAATCGCTGCGGAACGCAAGCAAATACTCAAAGAGAAAAATGAGTATACAGAACAGCAAGCCATCTACGATACCTATAACTACAGAGTCAACGAGATGAAAAAATTCCTCGGCGATGTGAGTTGCGTTATGACCAAATTCGATAATGATCTGGTCAGACGGTTAATACAAAGTATCAAAATTGTATCGGAAGATAAGATGATTATCACTTTCAAATCTGGTATTGAGATGGAGCAGACAATGGAAGGGCGAGGAAAATATAAAGGTTGCGGACAATGGAAAAGGAACAAAAACAACGCAAAAATCAGTGCCTGCTTATGATCCGGAAGCAGGCACTGGAAATTTAAAAACAAGTAAGCTGAATAAAATTCTCAGACATCAAATGAGAGCTTTATTCAGTTTATTCTTTAAGAATGCAGAGGATGATAACACCAAAAAGCGTGTTTTAAAGGCTGGTAGGACTGATATGGGCGTGTACGCCAAAGTTGTATTTCAAAAGGATCCGCGATAAGGCGGGCGATTTATTGTTGTCTTTGATGTCGGGGCGATACAGCATGTCGGACAAGCAAAACAATAAATTACTCGCTTGCCCGCCGCATAGCATTACCGTTCAGAGCAAAGATACGCACCAACGGAGTAGGTTTACCACTTGCATCGGTTTGAATGCAATAAATAATTGATGATGGCCAATAATTCAGCGAACGCTGAATTATATATTGCAATTAAGCAATATTTTTGATATGATTTTTTTGATTAATTGCGAGGTGACGTATATGTCAGTAAGCTATAAAAAGCTGTGGAAGCTATTGATTGATAAAGACATGAAAAAACGCGATCTGAGCAAAAAAGCAGGGATAAGTCATGCTTCGATTGCAAAGCTTGGGAAAAATGAAAATGTGACCACTGATGTTCTCGTTAAAATATGTGCTGCCCTGGAATGCGATATTGGCGATATTATGGAAGTGCTGCCGGACAAGGAATAGCATGGCGGGTGACGATATGGGTAAAAAGACGACTGAACAAATAAGTTACAATATGAAAAGAATAAAAAGTAAGGATTCCCATATTGAACTGATACTTCGCAATGAACTATGGTCTCGTGGATTGCGCTATCGAAGAAACGTTAAAACAATCATAGGAAAGCCCGATATTGTTTTTAAAAAGAAAAAGGTGGCCGTTTTCTGTGACAGTGAGTTTTGGCACGGATATGACTGGGAGCATAGATGTAACGACTTCAAATCAAACAGAGACTTTTGGATTCCCAAAATCGAGCGTAATATCCAACGTGATAAAGAAGTGAACGCAGAGTTGGTGAGACAAGGTTGGACGGTACTAAGATTTTGGGGCAAGAATATAGAAAAAGACACAAAAGGTTGTGCCGATAAAATAGAAGAAGTTGTCCGATGCGAGCAAATTGTTATACAAGATCAAAGATAGGGAGCGTTGATAATGAATACGTTTAAAAACATTTTGAATGCTGCCGTGAACAACAAGCAAAATGATAATGATTTCAGAAGTCTGAAAAGGGAACTCTTTTTTCGGACTGAAAGAGAATTGGAAAATTTCAAGCCTCTAGCAAATGGAAGCACGGCCAAAAATCCAATACAACTTATTGATTTCTTTTGCGGAGCGGGAGGAACCTCTCTTGGTTTTGCAGCAATTAATCGAGTTATGCCTGTTTTCCGTTTTTTGGGAGGATGCGATATAAACAAGATTTCTGCTCAAACCTACAGTAAGAACTTTGCAACACCGTTGCTGAATGAAGATATTTTAAATGTGGCATACAGCGACGACGCCATAAGTATTTTCCTTAAAAAAATCGGATTCGATGATTCATTGCCGACAGTGTTGATAGGATGTGCTCCATGTCAAGGCTTTTCTTCTCATAGGAAGAAACATTGGGATGAAGAAGATGACAACAGAAATAATTTGGTAATAGCTTTTTCTCATTTGGTTGAAAAAATCAGGCCGGATGTTTTTATCATGGAAAATGTACCGGAGTTTTTATCACAGAGGTATTGGAAGTATTTCAGTAAAGCTTCCGAGTTGTTTACAGAATGCGGATATACAACAAAGCAGGGTATTCATAACGCAGCTGAATTTGGGGTTCCGCAAGAGAGATTTCGATCCATCATTATCGGCATGAAAAAAGATTTTTTGTTACCTTCGGGTTATTATGAAGCTGAAGAATACAGAACGGTAAGAGATGCAATCGGGAATCTTCCTCCAGTGAAGGCTGGCGAAATTTGCCCAAATGATTACCTTCATAAGAGTGCTGCGCATAAAAAGAGCACTATAGATGTTATCCGGCAAGTGCAGCATGACGGCGGGAACAGACCCATCGGGGTCGGTCCAAAGTGCTTAAATAATGTGAGCGGATTCTCCGACGTATACGGCAGGTTGAGTTGGGATAAACCGTCCATTACAATTACTCACTATGCGAGAAATCCCGCCAGCGGACGATACTCACATCCTGAACAGGACAGAGGATTAACGGCAAGAGAAGCTGCATCGCTGCAAAGTTTTCCCTATGGGTTTGAGTTCGAAGGTAAATATGATGATGTGTACAGGCAAATCGGAGAAGCAGTTCCCCCTTTGCTGTCATGTGGCATTGCGACAAACATTTTGGTTGAGTTGCTCTCCACGGAACCAACTCAATACGAACTGGATAACAGCACGCCATCTCTTACAAAGCCTGTAAGCAGTTCCTATTCCAGCGTGATTGCGGGAATAAAAGGAACAAGGAGACGAAAAGTATGAGGTATACCTGCATTGACAGTTTTTCCGGAGCCGGAGGTTTGAGTTTGGGACTGAAAAATGCCGGATTTGATACAATACTTAGTTTTGATATTGATGACAAGTGCATCAAAACGATTCGTCAAAATCAGAAATATTTCCGCCATCCCTCATTGGTATCCGATATTTCCGATATGCTGAACGGAAAGATGTTGCAATTGTGCAATTTGAAAAAAGGTGAATTGTTTTTGTTGGCCGGCGGTCCACCCTGTCAGGGCTTCTCGATACAACGGCGCGGAGAAGATACAGATGACAGAAACGATTTGGTGCTGAAGTATGGGCAACTGGTACAGGAAGTGTATCCTTGTTTTTTTGTGATGGAAAATGTGTCTGGGATCACGGGAAAACGTGGGAAAAAGATATTGACTCATCTTGTTGAGAATATGCGAAACATCGGTTACACAGTACATATGAAGTTGCTTGATGCACAAGATTACGGTGTTCCGCAAAGAAGAAAAAGAATTATCCTTATTGGAGAAAGAAATGACATGGGTTCAGACTATGAATTTCCGGAGGCATCGCCTGAAAGAAGAACTGTCCGAGATACGATTGGCTTTTTGCCCGAACCACCGGAAGATGGTAAAGACCACCCGGATATTTTGTTGCATAGACGAGACAAACTGTCTTCGCTTAATATTCTGCGATTGAAAGCATTAAAGCAGGGAGAAGGTCGCGATTCTCTGCCGCCCGAACTGTTGGCAGAATGTCACAAAATAGACAGTTCCGTAATTGGATATAGGAACGTGTACGGGCGCATGGTATGGGATGAGGTCGCTCCAACAATAACAGCTCGATTTGACAGTTTTACAAGAGGAAAATTCGGACACCCGGAACAACTGAGAAGTATTTCTTTGCGAGAAGGCGCTATGTTGCAAACATTCCCGCAAGATTTTATGTTTGTGGGAACAAAAGTGGAGGTGGCAAGGCAGATCGGAAACGCCGTACCACCGATATTGGGAGAAAAGATAGGAAGAAGTATCATAGAATATTTTGAAAGCAGAGGATGTTGAGTAATGTCATATATATCAATTGTAAAAAAATATTTGACTAATTTGCAAAAAGAATATCAAGCGGCAGTCATGGGAGGGCAGCATACCGCTGAACTGTCATACAGACCTGTTTTGGATACTCTTTTCAGAGAACTTGCAAAAGAATTAAACGGTAGCGACAGCATGACAATTGTCCTTGAACCCAAGAACCAAGCACGTATGGGAAGACCCGATTGGAGAATCCATGACGGGAGAACTTTGGGTGTATATGGTTATATTGAAGGAAAAGGGCTATCAATTAACAGATTTGACACCAGTCTATATCAAGAACAAATTGATAAATATCTTACGTTGGGACACAAACTTATCATCACAGATGGATTGGATTTTGTCTTTTGCATGGATAAATCCGAATCTGCTGTGATCATACCGCTTGTCGATAAGGAAGAACTGCGCAGAAAAGATTGGAGCAAGTTGTCTGTAACTCCAAGCTTTGAAATGTATATGCGGCGATTTTTTGCCGAGCCATCGCCGCAATATTGTGATGAGAGCCAGTTGGTGGAATTGGTTGCAATTAGGACAAGACTGTTGTCAAATGAATTGCTTAAGTACGCATCGTTACCGATAGAAGAAGCTTTTGACGATGAGCGAGAAGCCATTGAGGTTATTTCGGATTTAAAAGACTTGGTATACACACATAATGACAGGAATCTGCGAACAGATAAGGTTTTCACCGATTTTGTCGCGCAGTTAATAATGTTTTGTTTGCTGTACGCCCATAGAGTTATATGTGAAACATCCGATTCTCCGTTGGAAAAAGAAAGAAAAATAAAGGAATTTTTAACGGAAGACAGTGACAATAACAGTGAGCTGAGGCCATTCAAGCGTTTATTGTCCTTTTTAATGAAAAATGCGGACGAGAAGTGTTTTATTATTCTCTGGACGGAAGAATGCATAGAATTTTTGTCTTTTGTTCAAATGACGGACCAGCAAATATCAAATCCGGATTATCACAAGCTGTTTGAATTATTTTTATCTAAGTTTGACGCACAGGCCAGATTTGATTACGGTGCATATTACACCCCCAAAGAACTTGCCGAATTCATTGTGGTTTTAACCGAGCAAATAGTTAACAAAAGTTTTAATGGAGTCAGTATTTTTGACGAAGGAAATACCATCATAGATATAATCGCACCGAAATTGATACAATTTAATGATGCCCAAAGTCGCTGTGCTTAGGGGTGTGCAAAGCGATTAAAGGGTGTGCATACAATCAATATAATTATGAGGGTAACTTAAATATAGGTGCAAAATTTTCGAGGTTTTTCTGCTAAAAGGGGTGAATGAATATATGAGTTATTTTGCAAAAATGTATAGTAAAATTTGTTATCCACGTTTTAACTCGGGAGCAAAAGGATTGCGATCAGCGCAGATTGGTGCTATCCATGCAATTGCCGCCCATAGCACCCTCAACAAAAAAGAAGCGGCCATCATAGTCATGCCAACTGGTTCTGGAAAAACGGCAGTACTAATGATGGCTCCTTTTGTTTTAGCAAAAAAGAAGGTTCTCGTTGTGACGCCAAGTATTATGGTTCGTGGCCAAATATATGAGGATTACAAAAATCTAAGTACTTTGAAATATATTGGAGTTTTGAATAAAGAGGCACCCGCTCCGAATGTATATGAACTTAAAAATAAATACTCTGATGATCAGCATGAAAGTGTCATACAAGCTGACGTCGTAGTAGGGACTCCCCAAGTTTCACTTTCATTATCAGAAAACCCGGATAACCTTTTATTTGATTATATTGTCGTAGACGAGGCTCATCATGTACCCGCTGAAACCTGGCAAAACATACTTTTAAATATGAGACACGCGGAGGTATTACTCGTTACTGCAACCCCCTTTCGTTTAGACAAAAAAGAAATAAAAGGCGACCACATATACTCATATCCTTTATCAATGGCTTATAAGGATGGTATTTTTGGCGAGATAACCTACATACCAATCGAGGAAGCTCCAGATAAAGATCGACTCATAGCAATTGAAGCTGAAAGAGTTCTCCTAAATGACCGTTCTCAGAAATTAGACCACTACCTTATGGTTAGGACTGATACGAAGGAGAAATCAAAAAATCTTGAATTGATTTATCAAACTCACACTTCCCTTAGGCTGAAACGAATAGATAGTTCAACAACCTATAACACCATAAAACAGACAATCACAAGTCTCAAAGCTAAGGAAATTGATGGAATAATTTGCGTCAACATGCTTGGAGAAGGGTTTGACTTCCCTAATCTAAAAGTAGCTGCAATCCATGAGGCACACAAATCACTTGCTTCAACACTACAATTCATTGGCAGGTTTGCACGTACTAATACATCTAATATAGGTAGTGCAAAATTTATTGCTATGAATGATGAAAGGCTTCTTGTTGAAAATTACCGTCTTTTTTCAAGCGATTCTATTTGGCAAGATATAATTCTTGATATGAGTGAACGGAAGATATATAAAGACGAGGCAAATAAGAACGCAATAAAGGAATTTATTAGTCAAGATGATTTACCTGAAGCTAAGGTTTCTTTACATAATGTACGTCCCAATTGCCATGCTAAAATTTATGCAGTTTCCAGCTTTAACTTAGATAATGAATTCCCAGACATCTGTGGCGTTGAAAATCAAATATATCGAGATCCTACAAATAATACAATTGTAGGGTTCGCTCAAAATAAGACAAATCCAATTTGGCTCGAAGGTAGTCAAGTTAGTGACATTGAAAATTTACTCTTCATTATCCATTACCAAAAAACAACAGCTTTGCTTTTCATCTATTCACAAATTAAGAGCGAATTTTTTTATGATCAAATTGCACTTGCTTTCTCAGAAGAACCAACTAAAATACCGCGAGATGAAATGAACCGTGTTTTGGGCAAAATGGAAAACTACGAATTCTATAATACTGGTATGCAAAATCGTTATTCTGAAGATGGAGAGTCTTACCGAATTTACTCTGGCTCGAATACTGCAGCTTCAATAGATGAAACAACTGGTAAGATGCGGTCAGCTGGCCATGCATTTTGTAAAGCTATGAAGAATGATACCCCTGTAACTATAGGTTATAGTAGTGGCTCGAAAATTTGGAGTAGCTCTTACTTAAAACTATCCGAATACGTGGCTTGGTGTGATGAATGTGGTGCAAAAATATCAGACAGTAAAATAGTAGTGAAAACCAACACAAATTATGATTTGTTACCACTTCCTCGCAAGCTGAAAAAATATCCTCCTCAGGTCTTTTTCTGTTTCTTCTCTGACAAAACGTACTCTTCACCCCCGATAGTTTATTTGGGCGAGAAAAAAGAAACTGCGCATATTTTGACAGATGTACTTATTAAAGTAATAGCTGTCAATGATGATTCAGTAATGGTGTCTGCGGAGGTTGGAGGAGTAGAAGAATTATTAACATGTGATATTGAAGGGAAATATAAGTCGGAAAATGTTTTGATTTATGTACAAGATGGGAGGCAAATTTTGCCTCTTGTTGACTATCTCTCTTCACATCCCCTTCAATTCAAAACTACAAATGATGCCATAATTGTGGGTAACGAGATTTTTGAGGGGGATCCTAATTCGATAGCATATTCTGATAGGCATATTTACGGTGTCAATTGGATTGATCTCGGCACGAATGTAAGAAAAGAATATGGTGAAAAAACTAGCCGAGGAATACCTATCCAGGATACTTTGGAAGCCATCTTAAAAAAGGACGAAACTTATAAATATATTATTTATGACCATGGAACTGGTGAGGTTGCAGATTTTATTACGATTACAGAAAGTGAATCATCTATAAATGTCGAGTTTTTTCATGTAAAAGCTATGAAGGGAAAGCAGTATAATAGCGATGTAAATGATATATATGAAGTTCTTCAACAAGCCATCAAGTCAACAATCTGGTTGAAAACAAAAGCGGTGCTTTTACAAAAAATTGTTGATAGAAGAAAGGGTGGGAACTGCATTTTTCAACGTGGATCATTGGATGCTCTTAAAGCTTCCTTACGTAGTGACAACCAATTCAATGCGGTGATTTATGTTGTACAGCCTTCAATTAGTAAAAGTACCAGTATGCCTTCCAAATATCAGGAAGTAATTGCTGCTGCCAATTTTTACATAAACCATAGCGGGCGAGTAAAGGAACTAAGAATTTGGGGAAGCGTATAAAACACGCTATATTCAAATTAAATAAGCAAACAACTACAACCGTAGACGGATGAAGATTGAACCGTTAAGGACTTGTTTGCTTATTTTTATTTTATGGGGTTTCCTTTGTAGGATACTCATTTTTAATGTTCAAATCAAATTTGGGCGGGTTAGGGTATATCTCGTTTATTAACAATAAAATAGCTTCATTCAATTCATATCGTACTATTTTCCCTTGGAAATCCAAGTCGCGCATATAATCAATCGCACTATCAAGATTCTCAAATAAGCGATTCTCTCTTTTTGGTTGCGTATAGTTACCATTCAGATCAGCTAGGCTGTTCGTGAAATTCGCAAATTCCTTGGCAGAGAAAAACTTGCTTAAAGCCTCTCTAGTATCCAGCCATAAAATAGAATCGCTATCAGGATTAGTCATTTTTCTGATAGCCTGTATCGATTCACCTTTTAAGCCCAAGTAAGCGCTTGCTTTCTCTAAGGAAAAGGACTCATGATCGGTTTCCCCAGTAAGATAACCAACATCCACTTTCAAAAAATCTGCGATCAGAACCATTGTGTCGTATTTTGGAAATCCAACTTCGCCATTCTTTATCTTGGCTCCTGTGTTCAACCACCGGCTAACATCTTTTTGACCATATGCAGTTCCATATTTAGCATTCATAGCTTCCGCAAATGATGCCTGGGTGTACTTTCCTGAATCCATACATTCTTTTAATCGAGTTTTCCAGCACATCGCTTTTTCTTTTAATAAGTCATTCATGGTATATAACACCTCCGATTACGATTCATTTTATAACTTCTGTAAGTCTTGTGCAACTTAAATTGGAATGCTATCATTTTAGTATAGAAGATAAGCTCAGAGGTAGAGTAGTAAATCGAGGAGGTGTCGATATGGATTCCCAATCCAGACAAAACCATTATTTAGCCGTTGAAGCAGGTGATTGCAAGAAAAAAAGCTTTATGGATAAAGCTAAAGAACATAAGAAAGAAATTGCTATTGGAGCAGCAGTCGTACTTTCCGTGGTGGCGGTTGTGCTTATTGTAAAAAACAGAGAAGCTTTGATGGCCGTCATGAAGCCAGCACACATTGAAGATGTCTTGACGAATAGCTTAGTAACTACTAATAATACCGTTCCTATAATAACAGAGACTATCCCAAAAAATATCCCGGGTAATTCATTAACTGGAATAACCAATGTCAGAGGGCATATACGCAACCTTCCTGAAGGTTGGAAACCGTCTGTCAGCAAGTTGGAATTAGCGGAAAAATTGGGATACTGTTTAGATGATCACCAAACATGGGTAGATTCTTATACAAAATTAGCAGCCTAAATGAAGAGATGGCGTCTACATAATCACTAGCCGCAGATGCGGCTGAAAGGAAAGGTCAAATGAAACGAGAGGAAGTTTTAGATGCGCTTCGAGCAGGGGAATTTGATGGCATTAGTCATTCATATGAGCCATATAGTGGTTATGGGAAAAATAAGCATCATCTAGAGATGACTGTGTCTGGAGGTAGCATTGAGGTCACTAAGGTTACTACGGGTAAATTTTTTGATGGTAAGGAAAATGAACGATTTGAAGATAGGAATACTGAAGTTTTAAGTGATTCTGAAGCTACAGAGTTTATTGAAAGCCACCCGTATTACTTTTCACAAAGAAGACCTGATTTGTTTTAGTCCGATAAGCGGAATCTTAATAGATCAAAAAACAGCCTGCATAGTGCGGGCTGTTTTGTTGTGGTTAGCTAGACAATTGTCTCTGTGCCGTCCTTAAAGGTGAAACGGACCTCTTCTGGGCTATTTATTGTCACGTGATCCACCATGCTATGCCAGAGCATAGTGTCAAAATCGCTGATTATCCCGCAATGCTTTTTCAGCTCGGAGAGGAAAGCTTCGATGTTCTTCCGCCGGGTTGTTTTTTCCTTAATCAGCCCACTGACGGATTCCAGATTGGTTTTCGCAGCATCAAAGCGTTGGGTAAGACCCTCGTACTTTCTTTGGTATTCGTTCTGATCAAGGGCGACATGCGCATTTTCATATATGATCTGCTGTATCATCCCGGCCACAATTTCCATTTCATTTTGCAATTCTTCCTGCTGGGTTTCCAGCGCGGAGATGTCATAAAGGGTAGTTTTAATGAATTCAAAATTGGTGATGATTTCCTCCTTATCCTCGAGAAGTTTGTTCATTGCCGCCACAAATAGCTTCTTGATGGTCTCTTCATCCAAATGTGGAGTCTGACACCTGTGGTTGCCCTTGAATTTTTTATTGCATTGCCAAACCATGCGACGGTACTTGCTGTTAGAATGCCAGACCTTTGAGCCGTACCAGCTTCCGCATTCACCGCACTTTATCTTTCCTGAGAATATGTGTACACCGCTGTGCCGGTTTCGACCAGGCTGACGGGCTTCGAGTTCGCGTTGGACCATGTCAAAGACCTCAGGGTCGATAATCGGTTCGTGGTTATTTTCAACGTAATACTGAGGGATTTCACCATCATTTTGTTTTTTCTTTTTCGTAAGGAAGTCCACGGTGTAGCTCTTCTGAAGGAGGGCGTCCCCCTTATACTTCTCATTTGAAAGTATCCGTTTCACGGTTGTCGGATTCCATTTTTCCTTTTTACCGGGCGAGAGGATTCCGTCTGCCGTCAGCTGGCATGCAATCCCATAAGGCGTCATGCCTTGAAGGAACATGCTGAATATCCTCTTGATGATAACCGCTTCTTTTTCATTCAATACCAGGTTGCCATCTTCACCTCTGTCATAGCCTAGGAAGTGTCCAAAAGGTACGGTCACCTTGCCGTCAGCGAATCGCTTCCTCTGGCCCCAGGTTACGTTCTCAGAGATGCTTCGGCTTTCCTCCTGGGCGAGGGACGACATAATGGTGATCAGCAGCTCGCCCTTGGAATCCAACGTCCAGATGTTTTCTTTCTCAAAGTAGATCTCGATTCCTTTTTCTTTTAGCTGGCGTACCGTGGTAAGGCTGTCGACTGTGTTGCGGGCAAACCTGCTGACTGATTTGGTAACGATGAGGTCTATCTTTTCCTCCAAGGCATCGGCTATCATCCGCTTGAAACCTTCACGATGCTTGGTGTTTGTGCCTGAGATACCCTCATCTGTGTAGATCCCTGAGAACTCCCAGTCATCGCGGCCTTTGATGTAGCTGGTATAGTAATCGACCTGAGCTTCATAACTCGTGACCTGTTCGTCGCTGTCCGTTGATACCCTTGCATATGCCGCAGTGCGGCGCTTCCTCTTATCGTTGATGGGCGTCGCAGTAAAACGGCTTAATGTGGCTGGGATTGTCGTAACATTTTTAGCTGTTTTCCTGCTCATGCTTTTCCCTCCATGCTTGCTTCATTTTCTCGCCTTGGCTCTTTTTGCGTTCCTCCGACCAGGGGGGTTGCCTGCGTTTGAACTGCCATTGCCTTGTGATTTTCCGGCCATCATTGAGGTTGAAAACCAACTCGCTGTTTGAGATCACTGAGATGTGATCAACTTTTTCTGTGAAAATAGCTTCGTCAAACCCCTCTATTCCAAGAACTTCGGCGGAAACACTTTTCAGCAGGTTTTCTTCAATTCCACTGTGGCCGCAACCGCTGTGGGGAGGGCATCTCCAGTGGTGGGCCTTTTCTCCGCTCACCCGAGTGCTGGTGTTCCTTCGCAGGTTCTGTCCGCATGTGGTGCAGCTTATCTTGCAGGTAAAGCAGGTGATGTTTCCTGAACTTCGGGGATGCCTTTTGTTGTATGCTGACTTGGATGCTCGGGCTTCCGGAGTCCACCAGTCTTTCCTTGCAGTGGATTCCCATTCCCGACTTTCAATCCTCCCGTCCTGAAAATGGAACTCAATCTGGTTGGGGGCAGGGATTATGATCTGTCGTATCTGCTCAGCAAAGATGTCCTCGTCAAATTCATCTGTTCCAAGCACCTCGGCGCAGGATTTCTTTAGGGTTGCTTCGGGGATTGTCTTGTTTTTACAGCCGTTGCCGTTTCTCTGGTTGGCGCAAATCCACATTTTGTAAGAACTGTCCCGCTTCCTGCTCCTTGCCGACCTTTGATAGCTTCGACCGCACATTCCGCATTTGATTATGCTGGTGAAGTACCCCGTGTTGATTGCTGGATTCGCTATGGCACCGAGCTTTCTTCTCCTGGCGATTTCCTCCTGGACCTTGTTGTAGGTTTCAAGGTCGATTATGGCTTCATGGGATCCTTCGACCCAGTATTGGGGAAGTTCGCCCTCGTTGTTTTTGGATTTGTGCGTTATGTGGTCAGGTATGAAGACCTTTTGGAGAAGCATGTTGCCCGTGTATTTTTCATTCCGCAGAATGGCTCGGATGGAGGTGTTGCTGAAACGACCGCCAGTGTAGGATTTGACGCCCATTTCCTCCAGCTGCTTTTCCGTCTCCTCAGCGGAGAAACCGCTCAGGAAGTTGTCGAAGATCAACCTGACAACCTCGGCTTCTTCAGGAACAACAATGAACTGATTGCCGTTCCATCGGTACCCATAGACATTGAAGGAATTTGGCCTGCCTTCCTGAAACTTTTTTCGGATAGCCCACTTGATATTTTCGCTCGTTGAGCGGCTTTCTTCCTGTGCGAAGGATGCCAGAATGGAGAGCATCAGCTCCCCATCGCCGCTCAAGGAATTGATGTTTTCCTTCTCGAACCTGACTTCAATTCCTAAGTCCCGTAGATGCCTCACCGTCTCAAGAAGGTCGACTGTGTTTCTGGCAAATCGCGATATGGACTTGGTCAACACAATGTCAATTTTGCTCGACTCACAATCCGCCAAAAGCCGCCTGAATGCCTCTCGGTTGTCCGTAGTACCGGTTAGCCCTTCATCGGCATAAACTCCAGCATATTCCCATTCACGATTCTTTTGGATGTAATTGCTGTAGTGGCTGACCTGTGCCGAAAGGGAGTGCATCGTCCTGCCTTTTTCTTCAGAAACCCTGGCATATGCTGCGACTCTTTTCCGGCTTGGCATGACCGGTAATGATGGCTTGATTTTGCTTACTTTCCGCAATAAACTCACTCCTTTCCAACACTATACATCACTCTGAACGACACTTAAGTCAAGGGAATATAGGCGAATAGTGTGCCTAATTTGGGTTGGTATTTCTCGCGGAGAGAAGCCTCAATCAGGTTGAATTCTTCCTCTGTCACAAGGGCCTTCTTAAGCATAGTTCGGGCAATAGCGAGAGAGGACTGATAAAGTTTCTCGGCTTCGAATTGTTCCCTTGTCATGCCGTTTCACCGCCTTTGAAACGGTCTTTGACATAACAGCCGTGGGAGCAGTACTTCCTTTTTGAATTGCCGTAAGCGGTGAAAGGCTCATTACAGAATGCACAGGTGAAAGAGTAGACCGCTTTTTTATTGACCTTCTCAGGGTGCGAATTCCACCAGCTGGTGCGGCACTCGTCGCAACAGAATTTAAGCTGCTTTCTCCCGGATGGCTGAGTGAGTTCTTTCCCGCATTGTTTACAGAAAGATTGACTGATTGCCTGGGCCATTTCTGATTCAGCTTGATGTCCTACCAGGTTGTTCCTTCGGCAGTATGACTTTACGGTGTTTATTGACATCCCAAGAGCATCTGCTATTTTTCCATAGCCAGCACCCAGGGAGCGGAGTTCCTCAATGCGTTCTTTTTGTAATTGGTTCATACGATTTCCTCCTTTGAATAACGAGGATTAGTCCCTCACCATCCAAAGGACAGAAGCCGCTTGTTTGAGTACCAGTCATTCCGGCCAGAAATGAAAAAAGCCCCTCTACCGTCAAAAGACAGAAGAGAGGCTCACTTACCACACGGGCGATCTATTCGGATTTAATGAAGGCATCATTGAATCCGGCAGCTTTGACCTTGGCAAGCATCGCCTCAGCATTGGCTTTTACGCTGTATGCCCCGACCTGGACGCGGTATAGCTTTTTAGGATCAGCGGTCTGGGATGTTTCGCTTGCCTGAGCCTTGAGAAGCCTGCCGACCTCAGCACGAAAGGAGTCCATGCTTTTTCCGTGCTTTGGGAACCAGTGCATGACATCGCCATGGTTGCTGGCAATCCCAAGTTTGTAACCTTCACTATGACAGATGATGTTCTTCTCAGTCAGGCCGTATGACCTGCAAAGGAAAGCACATAGCTCCGCGGCTTCCTTATAGACTGCTGCAAAATAAGACGGGTCGCTCAGGTTGTCTTCACAGATCTCGAAACCGATGTGGGTATCGTTGGCTGAATCCCCAGCATGCCACCCCCGATGATTCCATGGAAGGGTCTGGTATGTTGCGATGCTTCCATCAGCCAGTTTGCCGATAAACGCATGTACGCAGACGCTTCGGCCCTCCGGCTTGTCCTTATTCCAGTGGTTGCCATACAGGTTCTTTCCAAGAAGGCCGTCGTCAGGGCCTACATAGCGCTTTAGGAAAGGGTTGTTAGCCCCGGTTGAGTGGACCATAATGCCTTTTGGAACGATCTTCCCGCCGGCTTTGTAGCAGGCGTTTTCTGTCAGGATGAGTTTTCTTAAATTCATTTTGTATCCTCCTTGTTGAGCTGTTCCAGAATGCCCCTGAGCTTCTCAGGAATAGGAAGGCCGATTTTCGCTGTGTTCTCCAGGATGCTGATGCCTTCGTTGGAAAGGTAGAAGAAAATGACTGCTGTACGGATAGCCCCGCCGTTCTGGATCAGTTTGGAGTCGATGATGTGTCCAACGGCCACAAGGGAAAAGATGAGCACCTTCTTGAAGATGCCCCTAAAGCCCACCTCGCTTGAGAGTCGTTTTTCCAGGACTGCCACCATGATGCCGGTGATGTAGTCGATGACTACGAATGCCACCAGGGCATACAGGAAGCCGTCCCATCCGCCCAGAAAGAAGCCGATGTAGCCGCCAACAGCGGCAATGATGATTTGAATGGTGTTGATGATGTCTTTCATTAGGCTCCTCCTTCATAAAAACAGGAAGGACTCGAAGGCCCTTCCCGAATTAGTACTATTTATTTTTAAGGCTCCGTGACCCTGAACCAGTCGCACCTCCCCTTGTAGGTCAGGCCGTTGGAGTTGTTACGGAAATATCCGATTCCAACATGGCTGATTGCCGACAGGAAGTTCGAGATGGTTTCCGTGAATACCTGCCACCAGAAATCCCCGTCGATAGACATGTCCAGAAAGTATGAGCTTCCAACCTTGCGGATCCTCACGTAAATGAAGTTGGAGTCCCATCCGCCGTTCAGGTAAGCATCGCTCGAGTAAGCGGTGTTCGATGTGAATTTGATTGCCTGCATGCCAGAATAACTGTCTCTGGAGCATTTGCCAAAAATGATCCTTCTGCTGTTGGCGCTGTTGTATAGGCAAATGCCGATATTAAAGTAGTTGAGCCTCGGCCCGTTGAGCATGACCTTGGCTGTTGCGGTGAAATCTCCTGCAGGCGCTGCCTGGACCAATAACCTCGTATGGTCGCTGCCTGGCAGAATGTCAATCGCCCCATAACGACTATTTTCAGTCCATGTTGCCGTACCTTGATTGACCCACGACCATTTCGTATCCATCACGGTATCATCGAACTCGTCGTCTTTTGAATGCGGGTTTGCAGGCGGGGCGTCGATTGGATTTGTGTAACTTGTACCGCTGCCGCCTGCCGAGGATATGGTGATCGTCTTTTGTTCGTCGTCTTGGGCGATGGATACGTTGGTGCCGGCTGCCAAGGTCACATCTCCGACCAGGGCGTTGCCGCCTGTCCTCTTGATGCTTGAGACCCTTGGGATGGCTGTATGCAGATCCGCAGCATGCCTTTCATCGTTGTAGTATTGGGGATGGTCGTCTGCATTCAAGCCTTGCAGTGAGCCATGGGTATGGTTGTGGCTCACCCCGGCAGGGCTTTCGGTTGAGGGGGTGGAGAGAGAGCTGTTCTGCGTGAACATCGACATCCGTTCAACCAGCTGGTTCATCCGGATTTCATGCTCAAGCATGATGTTGTTCAGCTCAAGGACATAGCTTAAAGCACCTGATTCATCCTCCTCGCAGGTGATTCCTTTGACCCTGACTTTCCCGTCAAAGCCTTCCGTGTCGCTTCCTTCCGGCGGGATGTACCAGCCGATCCAGTCGCCCATCATGAAGGTTTCAAAAGGCTTGAGCTTGATGCCTTCAGAGTCTATGAATTTGATGACGGTTCCCTGGATGCCCCAACTGACCTGTGCCGCCCCTCTAAGGAACAGCTGACCATAGTCCTGGAGCTTTGCCCAGTCGCTGGGGATATTCCTCGCCTGGAGGTATCCTTCGCGTCTGCCCCAGTCCGTCTGACTTGTGGGGTGCGCCGTCTCGATGAGACTTCCGCTTTCACCTTCGACCAGGAGGGCGTTGGTCATGCTTGCGCTGTCGCTCTGGTTCTGGTGCTTGACGATTGCCTGACCAGGCCTATATTTGACCGTATCGTATTTGTCCGCACCTTTTGCCTTATACAGCTTCAAATGCAGCGTCGGTGTCATCTCGATATCGAAAAGGCCCATACCTTCGCTGAGTTTCGTGGCCACCTGGGAGAGCGGAGTGCCTGCATGGAAGGAAAGGGCCGTAGAATCCTCGAACGGATTCCCCAATGTGTCCGCATCGGCAGTCCAGTCTACGGAGACGCCGGTAAGGCAGCCCCTTTGCTGGGCTTCCAGAAGGAGCTGGCGCAAGATAGCGCCGCCGTGCGCATCGGTGAAGGTTCTCTCAAGCGTGGCTGGATGCGGCATTCCTTCAGGATACACAACGCCTCGGTCAAGGAGGGAAAGGATGCCCCTGCCGCTTACCTCGATCATCTGCTGCTCACCCTCATCCACATAGGATGGACGCCTTGACTCGATGATCCATTTGAAAATGTCGATGCCGTCCAGCCTGCACAGGATGAAGTTCTGGTCGGTCACATAATCCCGGCTTCCGCCTTTGTCATCAAACCTGCTGATGGCAAATTTGCCGCTGCCGGGGTTGTTCAGGAGCACCTGAAAGGACTTGCTCTTAGCACCGCTGAGCTGACAAAGGATGCTGTTGGGATTGTTCTTGTCGCACACGAAAAGCTCGATCCCGATATCATCGGCAGGCTCTGCATCATATACTTCGATGCCGATGACATTGCTATAGCGCACACCAGGAGGATTAGGTTCTGTGAGCGCAACCTTGACTGCCCCGCTTTCAGCCTCCTGGGGGATCTGGAAAACGATCTTGTCCCAGCTCCAGGAGATGATGTTGCAAAGGTGGGTGCCAAGGTAGACATGACCGCCGTAGCCGCGCAAGTATCTGTCAGCATTAAGCGGGTCAGCTTCGGCTTTGAAGCCGAATCCATTCCCATATATGGTGACAACCGAGCCTTCAGAAGCCCTTGTGGTGGACAGTCTTTCAATGAAAGGGAAAGGAGGGTCGCTTGTGATGTTCTCATAGTCGTAAAGCGCACGTCGGTTCGTCCAGATGTCGGCTTTGGCAATATTCTCGTAGAGAGCCATGGTCCGTTTCCTTGGCCACTGGCTCAGCTTAGCAATATTCTCGTAGATGCCAAGAATCCTCTTGTTTGTCCATACTCCAAGCTTTGCGATGCTTTCATAGAATGAAACGGAGCGTTTCAGGACCTGGCTCACGCTCACGGAACGGACCGGCGAAACGGTAGTGCCGGATGTATTTGTGGCTGTGACCCTCCAGTACCAATTGCCTTCTGACAGAATCACTGCCATCCGGTAAGTGGTGTTGTGGCTCACATTTGTGGATTCGCTCGTTATTTTGGACGCGCTGTCGAATGTATCGACGCTATCCACCTCGACCTTGAGCGATGAGGCGACCAGCTGATTTTCATTATCGCTGTAAGTTACGTCAAAGGCGCAAATGGTCGCGCTCAGAGATGCCAGGTCGGAAGGCTTGACCAGATTTAAGCTAGGCAGCCCCATCTAATCACCTCCCGTTATGTCCAACTGCCGACGGTCACAATAGCCCTTGCCGCCTTTGGCCCGAGGGTGAGGAGCGGAGGCCCCAGAAGGTTTCGGACAAAGATGGTGCTGGACAGTGAACCCGGTCCGATGGAAGAAATGTCGAGTACGCTTTGCCATGGCCCATCCTGGCTGAAGGATATTGTAAAGTCCTCATGGTTCAACTGTATGTTCACATTGTTGGCAATCTTGGTGTTGCTGGTATTTTTTATCTTGAAGCTTTGGATCTCGGTCGTGCCTTCCGGCTGATCCCCAAAATCGATGAGAGAGGTCAGGTCAACCCCCGATGCATCAGTCATAACCACGTCATTAACTTGTTCTCCCACAGCTTTTCTACCATAGAGGTGGACCCCGCAAATATATAGATCCTCAAACTGCGGAGAAGTCTCCCGAAACCCTATCCTTATTGCTTTGACGGGTCCGGAGAAGGAAAGGGTGAAGATCTTGTTCCTCCAGTGGTCCATATCCGTATTTGCCGCAGGAATCGTATAGACTCCAGTCTCCCAGGTGCCATCCACACCGTTGGTCGTATCGGCTGAGCCTTGTATGGTGTGGCTGACAAATGAACATACCGTAGTTGAACTCCAGTAGAACCCAACTTTATTGACTTCGCGCAATTCCGGGAAAAAGAACCAGAAGACGCTTCCGAGCCTGTAGTCGCCAACCTTCCATGATTGCGATCGGTTTTCCTTGTTCAGGTTTCCTTTAGCCGTACTGTCAAGCCAGGAAGCTATCCCATTCCCGATGATTTGGCTGATGGTGCTCAAGTCGGACATGCTTCGAAAGCCAACTTCTGTTCCATCGATGTCATAAGGCATGCGATGTTCCGCTACTTCTGCATACATAATTCCACCTCCTAGAAGAATGCCGGGTAGTATTCCAGTTTGATGCTGCCGCCCGACACTCCATTCGTGATTCTCAACTGGTTGTAGCCGCTGTTTAGAAGCAGCCAGTAGGCATCTCCGCCATGCCTGATTGCGGAGAGCATGTTGGTGCTACCCTTGATGCATTTGAAATCTCCAGTACTAATAATGACGCTCTCGCCGGGAGCGATGCTTCCCTGATACTGCAGCCACACATCGTTATCCAGACATTCGAGTTTTGGAGATTCCATCGGGCCTGTAAGGGTAATGGTCGCATCGGTTATCGGGGCCGTTCCGGGATTCTCGTGGCTCCATTCCTGTGTCAGGGAATCCACTGCACTCATCTCGGAAATGGCCAGCGGAGCATAGAAGAAAGGATCCGAAAGCATGAACTCCACAGCGAACTTGGCATATCCGGTCTGTGTCTTCCCGAAAGTGACGGGGCGGTACACCTCTGCTATGGCTTCACGGATAGTCCCGTCGGGGAGGGTCCGTTTCAACACATACTGTCCGAGCTTTCCGAATACGCTGCTGAGATAGTCAATATTTTCATAAAGGACGTCATTCTCGCTCTTGCCGCTCGGAAGCTTTCCGGTAAGGGGATCCAGGCCGCGAACCCACATGGGGAGCATGACAATCCGTTCCTCATATCGCTTTTTGATCCATCTTTTCCCGTTTTGGAAAGGCACCTGGATGTTGTTGCCCCTGAGTCCTGGTGTTCCCAGACCTTCAGGAACTTCAATCACTGACCAGGCTTTGGTGCTCAGGCTCACGCCATTAAATTGCCATGTCTGTCCGTTCAAATCTTAATTCACCTCCCGTTATCCCAGACCGTAGGACTGCCTGAGCAGAACCCTGCGGGTGCTGTCAGACGCCGCTTCCGGCTTCGGGTTATTGATCGTTATGTCGTAGTTGTTTGTAACATTGCCGCTTTGAACCCCGGGTTCCGAAACTTTTGATTGAGCACCAACGCCAACCTTGAGCAGTGCTTTTGCCATGATCTCGTCCAGCTTTTCGATGGGGACCACCGCTTCAGTGCCGGCTTCACCAACGCCGATCACACTGGGACTTGAGAAGATTCCGCCCGACGCATACCAGTTGACCCCAAGCTTCGGGATCTGAGGAGGGTTCAAGCTGAACTTGCCTGTGATCTCAAAATGGGGAAGCTTGATGTGGGGGATTTTTATCTCAGGAATCTTCAGGTTCCTGAAGAAGCCGACAATGGCGTCAATTGCTCCCTTTACGGTATTCCGCGCGGCATTGATGGGAGTCTCGATGGCGGACTTTATTCCGTTCCAAAGGCTAGAGGTCACGGATTTTATGGCATTCCATGCGCCGGAAATTACATCCTTGATGACATTGATCTGGGTGGATACCAGACTTTTGATTAAGTTAAGTACGCCGCTGATGATGCTTTGGATGCCGTTCCAAAGGCTTGAGGTCACATTTTTGATGCCTTCCCACACGCCTTGCCAGTCGCCCTTGATCAGGCTCGTCACAACCTGGATGATTCCTTTGATCACATTAAGGGCGGTGGTGACCACGGAGGAGATGACGGTGAAGGCTGCTGTGATGACTGCCACAATGTCATTTCCGTATTTATTCCAGATGGCGCTTGCCACTTGAACGAAAGCGGCTATCAACGCGCGGATCGCTTCAAATACGCCTGCCATGACAGCTTTGACCTGGTTCCAGATGGTGATGACGCTGTTCCTGAAATTTTCGTTGTTGCGGAAAAGCAGTACGAATATTGCGATGAAACCGGCGACAGCGGCAACCGCGATGCCTACCGGTCCGGTGATGGCAACTATAGCCGCACCAACAGCCCCGGATGCGCCGCCTGCGGCAGCCATAGCCCCGGAAATAATCCCAAATGTGGTGGTGAGTGTCCCGACAACCGAGATTACCTTACCGATCACCAGCAGGACAGGTCCAACGGCAGCGGCAACCAAGGCAATCTTCACGATCATTTCCTGCTGTTCCTTTGAAAGACCCTGGAATCGATCCATCAAGGGTTTGATGGTGGCGATCAGCTTCTCCAGGATGGGGATCAGGATCTGTCCGAACTGGATGCCGATCTGCTGGGCTTGTTCCTTCATTGCCCTGATCTTATTGGTGGGGCTGTCCATGGTCCTTGCCAGGTCGCCCTGGGCATTCTTAGTGGCTTCCATGATCGCGCCGTAACGCGCCTGAACCTTCTGGGCTTCAGTCAGCTGCTCGCCTTGCTTGGCGATGCCGTGGGTGTAGGCATAGGTCTTGACAGTGGTGTCATTGACAAGGATGCCCAGCGCCTTGAGCGGCTCCGCCTCGCCGGAGATACCGGACTTCAGCTTGTTGAAGGCTTCTTCTGGATTTAAGTTGTAGAAGGAAGCCATATCATAGGAAAGCTGGGTCAGACCCTGGGACATTTCCAGGGATTCATCCGTAGCAAGCCCCATGGAAGTAAGCATGGAATTGTAGGTGGCCATATTGTTTCTTACGTTGTAAGCATTCAGCCCGAGGGCCTTGGAGGTTTCCTCCGACCATTTTCTTGCATCGTCCGCCACGCCCCCCATGGCCACCTCAAAGAGGTTCTCTGACTCCACGGCATCCATGGCCATTTTTGTTGCCGCTGTGCCGATTCCAAGAAGCGGAAGCGTTACAGCTGTGGACAGGGTTTTCCCGGCTGAGGATATTTTATCGCCCACAGCCTTCATTTTTGACCCGGCTTTGTCCATGCTCTCAGAGAGGGAGTACCAGGCGGAACTCTTTGTTTTCAGCTCCTCCGTAGTCGCCTTGAGTTCCTGCTGCATCTTGCCAAGCTCCGCATTGGCGTAGTTTAGCTTGATCTTCAGGTTCTCCGTGGCTTTGGCATCAGCGCCTTTTTTCTCAACGCTCTCCTGGTAGCTGCGGGAAAGGGCTGAAACCTTATCCTTTTGAAGGTCGACTTGGCGGTTTAAGCTGTCCGCCTTAAGCTTCAATCCGTCCGTGGACTTTCCGAAGTCCCCGAGTTTAGAGCTTGCTGCTGCAAATTCGCTCTGGACTACCTTCAGGCTCCGTTGGATCTTGCTTACGCCCTCCTGGAAGCCGCTGTCGTCAAGGCCGATCCTTGCCACTACGGTGCTGTTGTTTCCTGCCATTTATCTCACCTCCCTTAGAATAGAATGTTGTCGATGGTGTCAAGGTCTGAATGCTCATCGATTCCGTTGACCGTCTTGTAGACCTTGAAAAGAGCCTGGAGCTTTTTGGGGGTGCTGCTCCAGAATTGCTCCTCGCTCATCCGCAGGAGGTTCGTCCCCAAATAGAAAAGCCACTCCCAGTCCCAGCTTGCGGAACTTAAGTGGCTTTCGATTCCCCCGGGGCGTCATCTACCTCCGGCATTGAAATGTTAAGCGCCTCGTTGATTGCTGTGCCGAGGCTTTCCAGGTCGCTCAGCCCCAGCTGTTCGCCTATGGCCTTAAGGGTGACGGTGTCATCCTCGACTTTTACTGCGGAGTAAATCAGCGCCCTGACCGCTTTGATCTTCATGTTCTGCAAATCCTCAAAAGCAGCGTTCAGGTCGCCGTAAACTTCCTCCAGTTCGCAGAAAGTGTTCATATTGAGCTTCAGCTCATACTCCTTATTTCCGAGCTTGAATTTGATGCCCTTGTTCTTCAGTTCAGATGCCTTCAAATATCATCACCCCTTTCTAGACTGCAGGTGTCGGCTCAGCCGGAACTGCGGTAAACCAGGCTGCGATGATAGTCGGGTCTGCTCCGGCTTCATCTTCGTCTGCGATAAACCTGAAATTTCCGTCAAAGTCCCTGGAAAAGAAGGTGCCTTTAAGTTTTGCGCTTTTCGGGGACGGCTTATCAGCTTCAGTGTCGTACTCGTCAGTAGCCAGTTCGAATTTCCCCTTCAAGAGCCACACGTAGCGGTACTTGCCGTTGTGCTTCTTCGACTTGAAGCCCAGCGCCAGGGTCGGGGCGATGTCTTCCTTGCTCTCAACAAGAACGCCCTTGACCACTTTGGCACCCTGCAGGGTGGCCCTGCTGGTGAGGGAGAGCTGGTTCAGCTCGATTTCCACCTCCACGCTGTCAAAGGAAGAGATGATGTCTTCCACCGTATCGTCGGAGTAGATGTTCTCCGAATTGACCTTGGGCGTGAGCTTCGCACTTACAGCTCGTTCCAGCTTGGAGGGCGCCTGGTAGGTTGCACCCGTGTTGTCGTCGTCAGTCAGAAGGGCGATGTGGATGTCCCTTAATCCGATTTGTCTTGCCATATGTTAGACCTCCTTTGGTTCTAAATAGTAAAATTTGATCCCCTTGTGGTAGAGACCCGTGTCCGGTTCATAAAGATCCGCTTCATCCAGCCTATTGAAGCCCACGTTCTTCAAGGCTTGCTTGATGCCGGCTACGATAGCGGTGTAGTCTGATTTGGACCAGACGTCTACCTGGATGTAGTGGCCGGTGAACGCCTCGCCGTCATCTTCAAATTCCTCTCCGGTCTGCAGGTATTCATGGAAGGTAATGTAGGTCAGGGCTTGCCCGGAGTATTTCTGAAAACCGACAGGGACTCCAAGGGGGCTTAAGGTTTCAAGGATCAGTTTGTTAAGCAAGTTCATCAAGCCCCCTTTGAAGTTCATCTTTTATAGTTTCGTCGATCTTTTTTCTGTTCTCCAGAACGGAGTTCTCAGCCCAGTGCACGGCTGGGATCTTTGAGGTTCCCCACTCGGTGAATTTGGAGTAGAAGAATTCAGAGTTGTCGCCCTTGTTTGGGCCGATCTGAATGAAGTCCACGCCGTTTGCCGTATCAATCTCAGATACCTGGATGTTCTCAGCCATGTGCTTTTTGTTGGAGTCGGAGCGGGGAGCTTTTTCTTCCATGCTGCCTTTGACCATAGCTGCTGATTTTTCCAGGGCATTCTTCTTGATTTGGGTACCGCGGCTTCCAAGCTTATTGACTTTGTCGATCAGCTCCTGCATGCCCTCAAGCTCAATCTTGGCCATTGACGTCCACCTCCAAAGCCCGGATCTCCATGTACCTGTTCCGGTACTTGATATGGTCGATGCCGGTGATGTTGTAGGTCCTGCCCTGGAAGAGGATCTGCATGGTCTGATCGATTCCCTCCAGGAAGCGGATGGTGAATTTGACGGTGTTTTCTTCCTGGACTGACTTTGCTTCGAAATACTCCTTGCCATGCAGGTTTGTGACCTCGGCCCATACCGTCTTGAAGACTTGAGGAAGTTCAGTTTCGAAGCCATTCTCGTTTATAACCGGCATCACCCTCTGGATGGTGATGCGATGCCTCATTTTACCGATTCCCAAAGTTACCACCCCTCTTTCCGATAGGCGAAGAGAAGCCGCTTCATCAGGTCGATCATCGACTGCATGTCCACGGTTTCCCGCTGCTCATAAAGGTTTCCGATGGCATAGAGGGCCGCCTGTTTCACCGTTTCGGGTATTTCTACAAATTCAGCGAGGGGGAACCGGAGGATGTCCTCGCAAAGCTCCTCTGCAGAATTGATGCAGGAGGTGATGAGCGAATCGTCCGTATCACCATCGACCTTCAGGTATAGTTTTGCTTCATCAAGTGTTACCAGCAATGCGCTCACCTCCCAGTGTTATTCGGCAGCCATAAGACCCGCAACCTTGAGTTTGGCAAGCAGGGTGTTAAAGTCGACGACCAGTCCAGCGATGGTTGTAGCGGTGCTGTCGGCCTGGAAAGCAGCCGGAGTGAAGGCGGAGGGCAGGCCGACAACCTGGCCGCCCTCCACGATCTCAAGAGTTCCGCCGATGACAGTTTTTTCACCGCCTTGCTCGGTATAGTTTTTTACATTACTCATATCCCGTCACCTACGCTTTCTGCTGAAGGACCTTGATGGCTTCAGGAAGGATCAGCTTTCCGTCGACCCTTTGCGTAGCCTTAAAGCCCACCTGTCCGGTTGCAGCGAAGAGTTCGTTCAGTCTCTGGAAGGATCTGCCCTGACGGTCAGCCACCCAGTAGTAGCCGAAGTCGCCGAAGGCGATGGACTTTGCGTTGGCAGCGATGGTCGGAACAAAGGCAGAGGTCTTCACCGGCCTGTTCAGGATGGTGTCAGGCTGTCCCGCCTGGATGGAAGGCTGCCAGATGTACTGCCCGTTGCCGTCTTTCAGTTTTCTGATGGCCTTGACCGTCGCATCGTTCATGACGAAGATGGCATTCTTTCTGTACGGGGACTTCAGGCTGTAGAAAAGGTCCATGACCTCGTCGATGGTGATGGCGGTAGCTGAAGCCGCCGTAATGCCAAGCTGCGCTCCGCCGGTGGCGTTGAAGATGCCTGTGGGCTTGCCGACACCGTCTCCAATGAAGAAAGCTTCCTCTTCCTTGGCACCGATCCTTCTGGCGAACTCCCTGGCAATATAGCTCTCCAGGTTGAAGACGCTGTCGTTTAGGAGTTCCTCAGACACCTTGATCATGGTGGCCAGCTTGTATGCCCCGATGGAGACCTGTCCGAAGGCATCGTCAGACTCTGGGATTGCGCCTTCCTCGTCTACCCAGAAGGCGGTGCCCTTGGTAGCGACAACAGGGATCTTTCTGTCACCGGATGAGGTGGTGATGACTTTGGCGATGGATCTGAAGAGGTTCTCTTCCTCCAGGGATTCGACGAGGGTCTTTTCGAATTCGTCAGGCACCAGGTAGCCGCCTTCGGAATCCGTTCCGATCTGAAGGGCGTTCTGCACATCGTAGCTGTTCTTGTTTCTCATGGCTTTCCAGAAAGCCTGGGTGTAGGTGTCAGATGCCTTGCCTTTCTTCATTTCGCCGGACATGTTGGCTCCTGGCTGATTGGTGATGGGCGAAGCGGTGGGTCTTGAAAGCTCTGCATCGATGGCCGCCTGACGTTCCAGACGCTCAATCTCTTTGCCGAGGTTCATGACGTCGGTCTCCATCTTTTCGTAGGTTTCGGTGTCTGCGGCAGAGAGCAGGCCGTCCGTACCTCTTTTGCTGTCCAGGAATGCTTTTGCAGATTCCCAGGCTTTTGCGCGTTTCTCTCTCAGTTCAAGAATTGTGTTCATAGGTGTTATCCTCCTTAAATTAGTGAGCCAGCAGGCTCAGTCTCTTTTCGAGCTGCTCGATCGGGGTCTTGTTCTCAGGCTTAGGCGGGATCAGTTTCAAAAGCAAAGAGTTGGTCACTGCGGTCCTTGAGAACATCACAGCTTCCAACTCTTCTTCATGATCCGTTTGACTGTCGTCGTGAAATAGCATCTTGTCGGCGAAACCCATCTCGATGGCCTTCTTGGCGTTGAACCAGCTTTCAGCATCCATGAGCCTTGAAATCTTCGCCCGGGATAGCCCCGACTTGATTTCGTAGGCATTGATGATTGATTCCTTGACCTCAGAAAGCATCTCGATGGCCCGCTGCATTTCCTGGGAGTCCCCGATGGCAACGGTCATGGGGTTGTGGATCATCATCATGGCCACGGGAGACATCAGGACTTCTGTACCAGCCATTGCGATAACTGATGCCGCCGAAGCTGCAAGACCGTCGATCTTGACCGTCACATCTCCCTTGTAGTCCATCAGCATGTTGTAGATCTGTGCTGCAGCGAAAACATCCCCGCCCGGCGAATTGATCCACACGGTAATGTCACCCTGGCAGGACTCCAGTTCCTCTTTGAAGAGCCTTGGCGTCACTTCATCGCCGAACCAGGTCTCATCTGAAATCTGGCCGTTCAGGTAGAGGGTGTTGCCGGTGTCATCTCTGACCCAGTTCCAAAATTTGCGGTTCATACTCATGCATCACTTCCTTTCTGTTGAATCTGTGTGTCGGGTGTATTGGCTGTATTTGCAAACGCCCCGGCATCCTTGAGCTTTGTCATGTTGCCGTTGATGAGGTAGAGGTTTCCGCCTTCCACATCGGGGATAGGGTTCATATCCTCCATCTCGCGTATATCGTTGGCGGACAGCCACCCGTTTTGCCTTGCGATAGAGTAGCCGTTCATGCGACTTTGGTAATCGCCGCGAAGCAGCCCGTCCACATTCAGCTTGATGAAGTACTCGGTTTTTTCTCGCGGCAGGAGCAAGGACCGTTGGAGGGCCTGTTCCCAGCGGATGACCCAGGGGTCGAGGGTGTACTTCACGAACTCCAGGGATTGCTGCTCGATGTTCGAGAAGCTGGACTTTTCCAGATCCCCAACCATGTGCGGCGGGATCCGGTAGAGCCTTGCAATCTCATTGATCTGGAACTTCCTTGTTTCGAGGAACTGCGCTTCTTCCGGAGGGATGCCTATCTGCTGGTATTTCATGCCCTCCTCGAGGACCGCAACCTTGTGGGCGTTGTTAGTTCCCCGGTACACCTCATTCCAGGAGTCTCGGACCTTTTTGGGGTCTTTAAGTACGCCGGGGTGCTCCAGAACACCGCCGGGATTGGCCCCGTTGGCGAAGAAGCTCGCACCGTATTCCTCGCAAGCGAGGGTCATGCCCACAGCATTTTTCGCCATCGCAATGGGCGAGTACCCAACTAAACCGTCAAAACCAAGCCCCGGGATATGGAGCACGTCCTGCCTTCGAAGCACTACAGAACCGTAATCCTTTAAGTTGGGGTTCTCATCCGAGTTCCGGGAATAGGTGTAGAAGATCTCGCCTTTCTTATCCCGCCAGACCTCCATCTTGTTGGGAAGGAGCGGATAAAGCGCCACCACGCGTCCGGCTCCATCACGGATGACCTGTGCGTAGGCGTTCCCCCAGATGAGGAGGTGGCTCATAAGTGTTTCCCTGAAAACAAAGGAGGTCATCTCGCTGTTTGGCTCATCGTGCAGGATGTGGTAAAGCGGGTGGTCGTAGACTCTCTCCTTGCCGCCCTGGCTATAGCGATAGACATGGAGGGGCAGCGAAGCCAGAGCTTCTGACAGGATGCGCACACAGGAATAGACAGCAGTGGTCTGCATGGCGGTAAACTCGTTCACGGTCTTTCCGCTGGCGGTCCCTCCGAAAAGGAAGGTGTAGTTTGAGCCGGAATAGTAGTCGGTGGGCTTATCCCTTGCCTTGAAAATCTTTGAGAGAATGGGTATATCCATAGGCTTCACCTCCAGGTAAGCTTCAAAATGGGTGTAAAAAAAGAGCCTGTGTTTTCACAGACTCCAGATTTGGATTGTGTGTTAGAAGACCAAAATCCCCCGGTCGTCATATACGCTGTTTCTGACCTCTGTTCGCAGGGATCTGTCGAGAGCCATGATTGTTGCCACGGCTCCGTCGATCTTCTCGGTGCTTTTTTCCTTGTCCGGCTTTATGTTTCCCGCCGGATCTGTCCGTATGAAGATGTTGTCCATCATCCACCTCAGGACCGGATGCCCGCCGTGGGCGAGCTTTTCTTCCAGGGTCAGTTTCATAAGCTCCTTGGTCGGCGGAGACATATCTTTGAAGCCCTGACCGAAGGGAACCACCGTAAAGCCCATGCCTTCCAGGTTCTGAACCATCTGCACGGCTCCCCAGCGGTCAAAGGCGATTTCCTTGATGTTGTATTTTTCTCCGAGTTTTTCAATGAAAGCTTCTATGAAGCCGTAATGGACCACGTTTCCCTCGGTAGTCTGCAAGTGTCCTTGCTTTTGCCAAACATCGTAAGGCACATGATCCCGCCGGACACGGAGGTCGATGTTCTCCTCCGGGATCCAGAAGTAAGGGAGGACGATGTACTTGTCATTCTCATCTTCCAGAGGGAATACCAGAACGAAAGCCGTAATGTCCGTGGTGCTTGAAAGGTCGAGACCCCCATAGCAGACGCGCCCTTCCAGTAAATCCGGGTTGACCGGGAATGAGCATTTGTCCCATTTATCCATCGGCATCCAACGTACTGCCTGTTTGACCCACTGGTTCAGCCTAAGCTGCCTGAAGCTGTTCTCCTCGGCAGGGTTTTGTTTGGCGCTTTCGCAGGCGGCCTTTACCTTGTCCATGCCGACTGTGATGCCAAGGGAGGGGTTTGCCTTTTTCCAGACCTTCGGATCGGTCCAGTCGTCAGTTTCATCAGCCCCGAAGATGACGGGATAGAAGGTCGGGTCGATTTTCCTCCCGTCCAGGATGTCCTGGGCTTTCTGGTGGATCTCATAGCAGATGCTGTTGGTATCATTGCCGGCAGTGGTGATCAGAAAGTAGAGCGGCTGCATCCTGGCGTCGCCGCTGCCTTTGGTCATAACGTCAAAGAGTTTTCGGTTTGGCTGCGTGTGAAGCTCGTCGAACACGACTCCGTGGGTGTTGAAGCCGTGCTTGTTGGAAACGTCCGCCGAAAGCACCTGGTAGATGCTCCCGGTTGGGAGGTAGATCAGACGCTTCTGGGAATCCAGGATCTTCACGCGCTTTGAAAGTGCCGGGCATAGTCTCACCATGTCAGCCGCCACATTAAAGACGATGGATGCCTGGTTACGGTCGGCGGCGCACCCGTATACTTCAGCCCGTTCCTCACCGTCGCCGCAGGTGAGGAGCAGGGCAATGGCGGCAGCCAGTTCCGATTTGCCCATCTTCTTGGGGATTTCCACGTATGCCGTGTTGAACTGACGATAGCCGTTGGACTTGATTGTCCCGAAAACATCGCGGATGATTTGCTCCTGCCAGTCGATGAGTTCGAAGGGCTTTCCTGCCCAGGTGCCTTTTGTGTGGGACAGGCATTCAATAAACCCGACCGCATAGTCTGCGGCGGCTTTGTCGTAGTGGGAATCCTTGCCCATGAATTGAGTGGACTTGTATTTCTTCAGCCTTCGTATATGCGGTCACCTCCTTCGACAGACATAAAAATAGACCCCAAAGGGCCTTCCGGTACGAGGAACAGAGCCGTAAGGCTCCGCCTCTTTGGTTAGTTGAATTTGCTCATCAGGATCTGGAAAGCAATCTGGGCGTCTTCATCCTTTGGTTCCACATCCCAGCCGCGCTCGTAGCTGGCGATGGTTTCGTCCTCGCGCCTGATCATCAGTTTTGAAATCCGCCCGCCCTCAATCCCAAACTCGGATCCTTCCTCAAAGTATTTGACCCAGTATCTGACTAAGCTCGTTGGGGTTTTGATGGTTCCTTCTGTCCACATAATTCGTTCCTCCGTTAGTGTAGTTTTGTTATTACATATATCACTCTAACGGCATTTTATAGCAAGCTAATTCTGTTTATTATCAAAATCTTTTTAGAACTCCGTGTCCGTTGGCCAGTAGGTATCCTCATCCAATTCCCAGGGCAGCATCTCACCGGTGAGGATGAAGTGCGCATATTGGCTTTTGCAGTCTCGGGTGAAGGCAAGGAGTTCATCGTAACCACTGACCTCTGCTATTTGCTGCACCCTGTGGATATCAAACATGTTGGTCTCACCGGACTCTCGAATGGCTAGTATCTGGCGAATGATCCGCTCCTCGTAGGATTCTGTGGGCGGGTCAAAGGGTTTGACCACCGAGAAGTTGTCTTCTCCGAAAACCAACCCGAGGGTGGATCCGCAATCCCAGTTAACGTGTATGGTTCCAATATCATCGACCGTGCTCACCGTTCCCATCTCACCAGGTCTTAATTTGGTGTAAGGATCATTCATCCAGCCGAGTCGGACTCGGGTTCCCGGTTTGTAAGTATCCTTGATATGTTTCAAAAGGTCTGGTCTCATGCTTTTCATTTACTCCACCTCCGTTGCATCCGATGTCTTAAAGGCTGAGCTTCCTGTCAGCTTGGAAAGCAGGATCTTGCGTTCTTGTTTGTACTCGTCCCCGATGAATCCAAGCCTTAGGAGGAAGCAGCGGAAGGCATATTTTTCGTTTTCGACTTCCTTGGGCTTTGCTGTGACCCGTTTCTGTTCCTTAGCCAGTTTGGCAAGGGAGGTGATGAAAGCGGAGTAGGCTTTGATCTCTTCGGCGGTCACCGGGAAGCTGAACCAGGGGAAGCTTACTTTATCTTCTGTGATTTCAAGCGGAAGTTCCTTGACCCCAAGGGCGTTCCTGATCAGCGAGTCCTTGCTTTCGATAAGCTTTTTCAGGTTCTCGAGGTTCGTGTCTGTGAAAGATTCGCGAGGGAGTTCGATCACAAGCCCTCCGATTTCATCCTCAGGCGGTGCGGATCCTTTGTCTTCTTCGAAAGGTTTCTCTGCCTGAGCGGGCTTTGTGATTTCGGCTTCAAAGCCCTGTTCGGCCAGTCTCTCGACAAGCAGCTCCAGATTGTCCGCAGTTACTTGCTCATTGAATGTAAGTTCGCCGTTCTTGCCGACTTTGTAGTCGCCCACCTGGTAGGCGCAGGATGGGACGCCCAGGTATTTTGGCTTTGTTTCCGTGATTTCGCTGATGGCCTGAACCAGTCGCTTGCGCTCTGTCCCTGAGACTTCGTAGTTGATTTTCATTGCATTGACCTCCTTGTTTTCTTGGTATCACATATATCACTCTAAAAGGCTGTGATAGCAAGAGAAATGTGGCCAAATAAAGCTGTAAATCAGATTAGTTTTGATTTTTTACGAGCTGCCGGATGCCTGCCAAAACGTAGCAGACACAAGGGAGCGCGACGCCGTTGCCCCACATTTTATATTCCGCAGCGTCGGAGTAAGGTGCTTTGAGCCACTTCGCCACCAGCTTTCTGCTCTTGGGTTTTGCGCTTTTGCCGATGGCTTTCCTGTAGGTTTCAAAGATCTCCTCCCACTGTGAGATTTCATCTTCCGAGGGGGAAATGCTCTCAAGACCGTGGCACCAGTCGTCAGGGAATCCCTGGAGCCTTTCATTTTGTTTAGTTTTTGTGGTGTACACGATAGAATCGCCTCCTGATTATCATGGCTTTGAATCGTGTACATACACGATTCAAAAAATATTGGTCGAAAAACCGTTTTGTGATGTTTGGTGATAAAAAATACAGCACAGGCCGAGGCCATATGCTGTATTCAATGCTGCGGAGATATGGAAATGTCATTTCAGAAAATCAGGCAGTTTTGGCGGTGGTGCCGGATTGTCGCGCACAATTTTTCTAATCTGCTCAGCAATATCCTGCTCAGACCATTCATGCCCATCTCCCGGTTCGGTGCCAAACCGTTCAAGAATAATAGCCTCCTGCTCTTTGGTAAACAAAATGTGCGCGGATTTTTCCCAAGCCCTCAGCTTTTTCCTGTTCAATATCATTTTCGCTCACCCCCTCCTTGAAGCCGCATTCCACGCTGCATAAGGGAATGAAGTTCCCCCCGCAGCAGCTCACATTCAGAACGCAATTCCTGTACAGTTTCACGCAATTGAATATTTGCAGACTTAAGATCGCTTTCCCGGCGCTTGGATTTCTCCAATTGCAGGAGTAGCTTCGCATATTGACTCTCCAGCGTCCCTTCGGATACAGTCTTTGCAGGGATATGGAAGAGTTCCTCATCCATCAAGGCTTTCACGTGCGGCTTGCTGAATACCGAACGTGAAAGCCCCGTCCGTTCGCATAAGCGTTTTATGGTAACCGGACACCCTTCCGCCTTCAGCTCCTGTATCGTGCTTTTAACAGCGGATATCGTTTGTTCACGCTGCTTTTGCTGTAGATTGAGCAGGGAATCAGGAATTTTTCTCATCGCCAGTTACCTCCAGATATGTTTTCATTTTGTTTACAACCTCCTGATATAGAACAGCATTTGCAGCGGCATTTTTTTGAATGATAGGAAAGGCTTTGAACCGCACCGCTTTTATGCGCCAGGCTTCGGCCTGTTCCTCAAAGAACGGAATCTGCTCGATTTCAGGAATAAAATAGCGGCAGTTCAAGCAAGCCTGCATATCGCATTTACATCCGGTAATATCACTGCATATGCCGCCGCGCACCCTGTGGGCACGCAGGTTTTCCAGCAGCCTGGCCTCCGTCTGCGGGTTCATGCTCAGGATTCTCCCATGAAACATAACCGGAGATGACTCGTCAGACTCCCCCAAAACAAGCCTCTGCTTTTCCGTAAGAACCTCCGGACGCAGGTCGAGATGGTTGTATGATTTGAGAATCATCTGGTCGTTCTTGTGGCCTGTCATGTGGGCGATCTGCTCTATGGTAAAGCCTTCTGCCAGCCGGTCTGTAATGCCGTTGTGTCTGAGCATGTGGCTTTTCAGAACATATAGGGTTCCGTTTTCATCACGGACATCATACATTTCGCAGTATCGTTTGAAGAACACGTTGATATGGTTAGGGGTAGCTGTCAGGACATTGTGCTTCCGGACAACTGTTTCGGCCCATTTTCCGTATCTGTACCAGGCTTTCTTGTAGGCCAGCAGCAGTCCCCGCTGATTTTCCGGCAGATAAGGCGATAGGGCACGCTGCGCTTCCTGCTGCTCATGTAAAAGGTCTATCAGATATTTCCCAATCCCCTCATACTCAATGTGGAGGCTGCGCATCTCTGCCAGGTTGTAGCCGCCGTTTTGCTTCCATGAGGGGAGGAACAGAATAAAATGCCCGTCAAACTGCTTGACGCAGTCCGGCTCCATTGCGCAGACCTCGCTGACCCGCGTGGGAAAAAGCCTCATAATCCAATACGCGACCCGAATATGAAGCTGTATTTCCGGCATTAGAAATAACCGGTCAAGCTGGCGTTCAACAAAAGGAGGAATCAGCTTTTCGTCATAGTGTAAAGGCTGAACGAATGGGTTTCCGGCGAAATGATTGTATAGCTTCCGGCCTTCCCATCCCTGCATGACATCAAAAAAGTTCTTGATGACTTGCCATATGCCGTTTTTTACCTGTTCCTTTGTACAATTCCCATCCAGATATGCTTTAAATCCAGCGACAAAGGACGGCGTGCAACAATACAGAGCATCTTCTTCACCCTGCAATTCTAGAAACTGCAGGAACCATATCAGCCGGATCACGTGCTGCCGGGCTGATGATACTCGCATGCCTCCAAGCAGTTTCAGCACAATGAAGTATTTGGCTGCTTCCTTAAATTGTTCCGGGACATTCACAAAGTGGAGCACACAGGATCTGTCAGCCGGATGCTTTTTGAGCCTGTCGCAGTGCCATATGTCGTCACCAAAGCAATCGCTGCCTGAAATACTGGCAACAAAGGCGCGGTATTCCACTTTACGATCTTCCTGAAAGTTTTCCTGCACCGCAGCATTACTTGGCATACAAACCACCTCCAAAAGCTGCCTCGATTTTTGTCACGGTATCCGAGTAGGAATCAAGCAGCGCTTTTTCCTGCTGATACTGCCGGTATGACTGGTAATCCGCAATCCCCATCTCCCGGTAGGACTCAACAAGCCCGTCCACGAGCTTGCGCTGGGAATCCCGCAGGGCTATCCAGTACTGTAGATACGGTTTGCCTGTACAAAGATTTTTGCAGTTTACACAGCTTAGCGTACGGCTGCGCTCCCGGCATTCTCCATCGGCAAAAACGCGCATACAGAATCCCAATTCAACCCTGCGCTGTTCAAGGCGGAAGTCCACAAACAAGAGCCGCCGCTGTTCTTCGCTGAATTGATCAAGCTGCTCGTTGTTAAGCAGAAGATCAAATTTTTCTCTAAAAAAGGAAGTGTTCATTTCAGCAAGCCGCTTCTTTCGAACCTCGGCGTAATACTTCATTGAGGTTTTGCGTGAGAGATGGCTCAGCCAGTAGGCAAGCTCCGTCATGGATGCTCCGCTTTCGACCAGCATGACGGCAATGGTTTTTCGGAACTGCCTTGTGGTCAGCTTCCAGAGGTGGTCATTTTCATCAGTAATGCAGTGCTTCGCAATCAGCCTGTTTACCGCATCGCAAAACCCGTCACCGCAGGGAAGCGAAGGACGCTGGCTCCCATTTTTCACAATGAAGATATACGGCTCACCATATTCCTCCCGCAGGCTTTGGGTTCTCTTAATCTGACGGGTGATTTCTCTTGACAGAAAAGCAGGGATCAGCATTTCACAGGTATCGCCGATGCCGCGCTTGCGCCGGGCGCTTAATGTTTTGTGCGGCACATAGCGCAGGAGCATCAGCCCCTCAAAACGTGATGGTGCCAGACAGTCCTCTTTCAGCAGTACGACTTCCGACAATCTCAGCCCGGTATTGATAAAAATGCTGTATAGAACCCGGTGTGTATCGCTTAACTCGTGACTATGCTTTTCAATCGCCGCCGCTACTGGGTCGGGGATTATCTCAGTATTTCTGGACATGTTGTCCAGATTGAAAAAGCGGTACTTTGCAAATGGATTCCCCGTCGGTATCGGTGTCCGGAGGCTCGGATCACGCATGTCTCCGCAAAGGTAGTCTATGATTTGGCCGCAGGCACGCATGGTGTTGGCAACGGACTTGACGGACAGTCTGCCGCCGTGCTTGGATAAGCAGTCGTTTTCCAGATAGTTGTAGAGTTGACGGGCATCCACATCGGATATATCCGCGAAATAGTGGATGCCTGGGTTATTGCTGCTGAGGAAATTGACTCCCTTGATTACTGCAGCAAGAACCGGGGTCCGATAGTCGCTACGGCCTTGAAGGTACCACAGCATAAAGTATTTCAGTTCCAAGCGCAGCGAGACGCAATGGATCTTGCTGAAATCGTAGCTGTTGCTCCTCAAATTGGGTCCGGTTAGATAAAACAGCTGCCATATATCGTTATGGACACTCAATTGTTGGCGGTTTTCCCTCCTGAAAAGTGATTTTTGCTTCTCAAACTCGATGTCAGCAATTGTTTTAACTACATCAGCGATGGGTGTCCCATAAAACCTGCTTGCCTGCTTTTTGTCTGTAAATGCGGCCTGGAGCAGCTTAAAACTCGTAACGTTCTCGCGCCTGACAGTAAATTCTGCTGCTTTCTCCTGAAAGTATGCCGTGAGCAAATTTGGCGGGGCATTTTCCATAGCCCGGATCATTTCCGATACTCCGACAGAATCCAGTACCGGCTGTAGGCTGCTTCTAGAGCACAGTGATTCTTCCAATGCTGTAAATGAGGAGTTCATCTTTGCCCCTCCTTTGCCTTTTGAAGCTTATCAAACACCGCCTTGGCGATAATCGGATTGTTGTAATTGCGGTATGGCTCGATAGAATCCAGGCTCTTCCAGCCAAAGTGCTCCGAAATCATCGCATCGGAAATGTTGTTCTCCGGATGCGCCGCCTGATGCTCCAGAAATTGCATGACTTTCGTGCTGCGTCCGCTGTGGGTACGGATTTTTTTGCTGTCAAGACCCGCCCGTGCCGCACACTTTTTCAAAATCTCCCAGTAATTGCGGTATGCAAGGGGAGTACCCTGGCTGCACCCGGCTTTCAGATTGATAAAGATAGTCTGACTGAGCAGGCCGGATTGTGTTTCCGCCTGGGACCTCTCTGTCAAAAGATAGCGGTCCAGCACATCACGTGTTGATTGCGGAAGAAAGACAGTGCGGTGCTTGAAATCTCCCGAAGATGCGTCCGGTTTACCTTTTGACCGGCTCGGACTGATACGGCCAGCTTGAGAATCATAATCTTCAAGCTGCATGCTTAGTACTTCGTCTATCCTGAAGCCTTCCAGCGTGACCAAAAATATAGCCAGATCGCGTAATGTCAGAAAACAGGAGCAGATGGTCACCACTTCATCATCCGTATACCATTTGATGTACTCCCGTTTCGCGGTCAGCCTTAACATGTGTCGGTCAATAATGTATTTGTACTCATAAGAACTGATCTGGCCATAGAGAAACGATTTTTGGGCCCTCTTCGCATTGTCCATTGTCTGAAACTCAACATGATGCATACCGGTCTGTTCGAGCCATTTGTAGAATTCGGTGATGACAGTGACATACTTGCTGAGGGTGCTGTATGACAATGGGGCCCGCAGCCGAATAACGCCTCCGTCCTCATAGCTCCTACCCATAAGCCGCATTAAAAATGCCATAACATCATCTGTTACGGCATCCTCAAACGATATTCCCTGCCCATGCAGAAAGTTAAGATATACACAAAGCTTGTGTGCGTACTCCTTTCCGGTGCTGATCTTTCGAATGCTCTTCAAGTCCAGCCATTCATTGATCTGGTAAAACGGGATGCCGTGCCTTGTGATCAGCCATAGTTCCCTTTCACCACCTGACGGTGCTGGCATCAGTGCGCGCATCACCTTGAAAACTCGTTGTTCTTTTTCCATACGAACCTCCTATACGATGTACAATAAAATTCCTGCAGAGTACCCTACAGGTACAGATATTGTAACACGCTTATAGAAGGCTGTAGTAACATGGCTTTACATCGTCTTTCTATCGTGTAATTAACTACCGTGTATAGTTCCTAAATAAACCTTGCGCACTCGGTGGGGGTAAGCCTTCTGACGGCATACTCCGTTTCAACAACCCCATTCTGATAGCCGGGGTTTGTACCGTTGATCAGGGTGTTTGATGTCCCATCCTCACGGTAGCACTGGCTTTCGGCTTTCATCTGCGGGTAGAAGGATGCAGGCTGGGCGACCGCTCCCGGACCTTTTGCCACGATGGTCTGAGCTTGCTCCTCTTCAACAGAAAAATTGTACTGCGCATTCTTTCCCTGGTTGAAGGATGCCCTGTCCAACCCGTAAGCGACTGCATGGCGGTCGATGGTGTTCAGGGTGAAACTCACTCCCTCATTGATCCCGCCGCCCTGCGGACCGTTTGAATCGTCCCTGCCGATAATGCTGCCCTGCAGTGACACGACTGCCATGCCGCCCTGGTTGCAGGATGGGTTGCCGCCGTGCTTATCGATGGTCCTTGATGTCTCGGCCAGGTAGATGCCGCTGCAAGGGTTCTCCGACAGCATGGCATTGCTTTTGTCAGAACAGATGCCAAACACGGTCGGGACGAAGAGGGTCTGGTCGTTGTTGCAGCCGAGCGTGGCTGACATGTCCTCCTGGATTAGTGTGCCTTTGCCGCCGCCCTCGCAGCCCGAGCGGATCTTCAGGGTCTTCGGGGTCGGTTCGCACACGCACTGTACGCCTTTGTAGTCTGTACCCATAAGGGTCTGGGCGAGGTTCTCAGTAACCGGAAGACCGTGAAGCCGCTCACCCATGACCAGGGGGACGTTCATTCCGCCGGTCCCCATTCGTGATGTCAATGTCTGGACTGTCCCGCTTTCATCGATCCTGACCCTGCTGTCTGTTGGGTGGTTCTCGATCGCCACAGCCATCTGGTTGTCGCCCATGGCAGCCCTAAGGGTTCCGCACCGGCCTTCCAGGCAATGCCCGCCGACACGGGAAGAGGCTCCCGGTTCAAAGGAGATGACAGTTCCGGGGACAACCCCAGCCCTGATTGTAGGGCTTTTTTCTTCTTCGTAGCCGACGCCACGGCTCTTTGCGCTGTGCTCTGTGCAGAATCCGCTCGACTGCAAGACGCAGGGCGGATGTCCGTGCGACTCAGCCCTCAAGGTAGCCGCCGTGTCATGGCTGCACCCGATGGAAGAGCCGCCCTGGTCGTTCAGCACGATGCCTGATGCTCCAGGGCTTGCCGGAGCATCGGGGGAAGCTCCTTGCCGCGGGTCGATGCCCGCCTTAAAATCCCTTGACAGGCTTTCGCACTCAAATAGAATTTCTGCGGCACGTTCGCTTCCAAAATCTGCGACAAGGTAGATGCGACGGCGCCGTTGGGGGACTCCGAAGTATTGAGCGTCGACAGTTCGGTAAGCAACACTCCATCCGTCTCCCACATAGCAGTCTGCGTAGGGCCATCTGCCTTTTTCAGGCGCAGGCACCTCGGTCTCCGGCCGGGCGATGCCGATGATCGCTTCGAGGACTGCCCTGAAGTCTTCGCCTTTGTTTGAAGAGAATGCGCCCGGGACGTTTTCCCAGACGATGAATCTTGGATATGCTCCATTGGTCTTGCACCTCATTTCCTTAGTGATGCGGATCGCCTCATAAAAAAGGACGGACTGTTTTCCGTCAAGTCCTGCCCTTCGTCCGGCTACCGACATGTCGGTGCAGGGGGATCCGAAAGTGATGATGTCCACCGGCTCGATATCGGCGCCGTTGATGTCGCAGATATTACCCAGGTGATTCATGGCAGGGATTCGCTTTGATGTCACCCGAATGGGAAATGGTTCGATTTCACTTGCCCAAACTGGTGTAATTCCGTTTAGGATCCCGCCCAGGGGAAAGCCTCCGCTGCCATCGAAGAGACTCCCCAGAGTCAGTTTATTCTCCATCTGAAGCCTCCTTGGGGATATCGCTGTACTTGAATGTATCCCATCCCCTTTGCAGTATTACTCCGTCCGCTGTTCCAACCTGCTCAATATAGCGTTTCACAATGACATCGCAGAATTTCTCATCGAGCTCAATGGTGTGACACACCCGATCGGTCTGCTCACAGGCCATCAGCGTCGAACCGGATCCGCCGAATGGATCCAGGACAATGCAGCCGGACATGCTGGAATTAATGATGGGATAAGATAACAGGCCTACCGGCTTCATCGTCGGATGATCACCGTTCTTTCGAGGCTTATCGTATTCCCAGATGGTCGACTGCTTCCGGTCGGAATACCACATGTGCTTGCCTTTCTTCTTCCAGCCGAAGAGCACCGGTTCATGCTGCCACTGGTAGGGCGAGCGGCCTAAGACCAGGCTCTGCTTTTTCCAGATACAGGTACCCGAGAGGTAGAAGCCCGCATCTGTGAACGCCTTTCTGAAATTTAGCCCCTCGGTGTCGGCATGGAACACATAAATGGAAGCGTCCTGCGCCATTGCCTCCTCGATGTTCTTGAATGCATCGAAGAGGAAGGAGTAGAACGCTTCATTGCCCATATTGTCGTTTTTGATCTTGCCCGCGGATCCTTCGTAGTTGACGTTGTACGGCGGGTCCGTGACCACTAGGTTGGCGTTCTTGCCGTCCATCAGTGTTTTGTAGATTGCGGGTTTCGTGCTGTCACCGCAGACCAGTCTGTGCCTGCCAAGGAGCCAGACGTCTCCGGGTTTGGTGATGGCTGGCTTTTGAAGCTCGGCATCGACATCGAAGTCATCCTCCTTAATCCCATCCTCATCGGTCATGAGTTTGTTGAGTTCGGCCGGCTCAAAACCCAGCAGTCCGACATCAAACTCCATGCCCTGAAGGCTTTCGATCTCGAGTCGCAGGAGTTCCTCATCCCACCCGGCATCTTCCGCATAGCGGTTGTCGGCGATAATATAGGCTTTCTTCTGAGCCTCGGTCAGGTGGTCGACAAAGACGCAAGGGACTTCAGTGAAGCCTTCTTCCTTGGCGGCGATGAGTCGGCCGTGACCTGCAATCACACTGAAGTCCCTGTCCACGATGATGGGGTTGACGAAGCCGAACTCCCGAAGGCTCGAGCGGAGCTTGGTGATCTGAGCGGGAGAGTGGGTCCTCGCGTTATTCACATAGGGCACCAGTTCCTGGATAGGAACCAGTTTCATGTCACTGGTTGTCTTGCTCATGCTTTTTCACCGCCTCCTTCAGTTCCGTATATTTGCCGACGTTCTCCCAGGGGTACAGGCAGGATGAAAAATGGCCGTAGACAGCCGTCTCCGAATACCTGGGGAATCGGAGGTTCAGAAGCTCGATGATGGCTGCCGGGCGGAGGCACCAGACATCCAGAACGGCTTTTCGAAGTGCCTCATCGGGAACATTGCCTGTCCCGAAGGTTTCAACCTCAACGGATACCGGATCCGCCTTCCCGATGGCATAGGCGATGTTGATCTGGCATCTTTTCGCAAAGCCGCACCATACGATGTGCTTTGCGATGTTCCTGCCCATGTAAGCGGCAGAGCGGTCGACCTTGGTCGGGTCTTTCCCGCAGAAGGCGCCGCCGCCATGTGCGGCAAGTCCGCCGTAAGTGTCGACCATAAGCTTTCTGCCGGTAAGTCCCGTATCAGCAGCAGGGCCGCCTTCAACAAACCGTCCTGACGGATTGATCAGAATTTCGGTCTCATCATCAAAGGGGAAGTCCTCAAAACACTTCCAGAGGACATGGCTGTAGATGTCCTTGGCCAGTTCATCCAGGGACTTTGATGCATCATGCTGCACGGAGACGATGATGGTTTTCACTCTGGCTGGTTTCCCGTCCTGATACTCAATGGTGACCTGAGCTTTGCCGTCGGGTTTGATCCCTTTGATGAGTCCGTCATTTCTTGTCTCGTCGATTCGCTTGGTGATCTTATTCGCCAGAACGACCGGGAGGGGCAGCATGTCCCTGGTCTCATCGGTGGCGTAACCATACATGGTCCCCTGATCGCCCGCACCCAGGGTGCTGTACCAGGAGTTGTCGCCATTCCTCGATTCCAGGGGATTGTCCACACCATCGGCGATGTCCTGGCTCTGTTTGTGGACCAAAACCATGATGCGGAATTTTTTAGGGTCGTAGCCCACCTCCTGCAAGGTGTAGCGTACGATCCTCTTGATATCGACCTTACCGCTACAGGTGATTTCGCCCGCCACGATAATCTTTCCCTTGGTGGCCATGACCTCGCAGGCAACCCTGGAAGCGCGGTCTTTGCGTAGGCATGCATCGAGGACGCTGTCGGCGATTAGGTCGCAGAGCTTGTCCGGGTGGCCCGCGCATACGCTTTCTGCTGTTAAGAATTTAGTTTCCATATCATTTTCCTTTCCGGGCGGTCAAAAGCCGCTCCATTAAATCGTCTTGTGGAGTAAAGTTCGAGCAGTCAGTCAGGCTGTTCTCTCGCACGATGGCGAAGATCTGCGACCATAAGCTGTAGGTCTGTTTTGAGAAGGACTGAGCCATGCTGACGTAAGGGGAAGCAATCGGAGCGCCAGTCGTAGGGTGCTTTGCCAGCAGTCCGTATTCGGAGATTGCCTGCTCGCATTGGATCCACCTTGCCGCGCTCATGGCGTATTGTTCGATCTGCTGTTTGGGGACCAGGTGGCTGCACTTGTGCTTTCCGAGCCACCCCCAGGTGTCCGTGTAGATTTCATTGGCAATCAGCGGATGACCGTTCTTCTGGGTTGCCGACAGCCAATCTGCGGGTTTTGGCATTTCCGAGCCTGATTCCGAATCCCCGTCGGGCAGGGGTACGATTTGAAGCTTCTTGGAGTTGCCGTCCAGTATCTTGTCCGCCAGAGCCTTGCGCGGCCTTCCGCCTGCACCAGGCTGCGGACCTCTTTTTCCCATCTATTCACCTCCAGTCAAAGAAAGGGGGTTAATACCCCCAAAACTTACGGAATAATTCACACGACGCCCCACGCCCGTTCCCCGGGCAGAGGGTTGTAGAGATTCGATCCCCCCTACCGGTCGTGCCAACGGTCCCCGTCGCGAGCGGTAATGGCAGAGTGGCAAGGGGTGCAGAGGGCCATGAGGTTGGATTCGTCATGGGTTCCTCCCCGTGCAAGGGGAAGGATGTGATGCACCTCCGTTGCCTGAGTCATCCGACCCTGCTTCATGCACTCCTCGCAGAGTGGATGGGCTTCGATGTAGCGATCCCGTATGCGTTTCCAGGCACGGCCGTACCGCTTTTTGGAGTGGGGATCCCGGTCGTACTTCTCGTAGCGGGCCGCCTCCTGACGGGTATGCTTCTCACAAAACCTCGAGTCGGTCAGCTCCGGACAACCGGGATGTGAGCAGGGTCGCTTTGGTTTCCTCGGCATGGAACACCTCCTTTGGGCATAGAAAAAGCCCTCGCGGTGTCCCGACGAAGGCTCTCAACTTTATTTTTGTGCTATCCTAATCATCTCATAAGGACGAGGTATCATTCTATGTCTTTAGGTATCCTGATCCATAAGACCGGCACAAAACTCCAGGGCTGCGTTGTGCATCTTATAAAGGTGGTGGATGCTGTAACACATGTTCACGGCAATCTGCTCCCATGTCTTGAAACACAGGTAGCGCAGCTCCAGGATGGTCTGGTACTCGGGATTGGAGACGGATTTGATGAGTTCGACAATCTCACGCTTGAGATCCACCAGGTTGTCGATGTCGTTGTTGATGTCCGATTCAAGGTCCATGATCTTGCAGATGATATCCTCCATGCGGTGAAAGTTCCTGGCACCGCTGGGCGGGACATCACTCAGGGTGGAAGTCGCTTTGGTCGCCAGGTCATGGAGGGATGAGACCTGCTCGATCTTGCTGTTGATCCTCTGGTCTATTCTGTAGGCTTGGGACAGGTAATCCTTCACCGCTGTTATTTTCTTATTCATAGGCTACCTCCGATTCAAAGATTAAGGTCACTCGGATTGGCAGCTTTTGACTCCTTGGATTGTCTTTGATTTACAAATTCGCTTTCACGGCATCGATCAGTGCGGACTGGTTATGGTCTTTGTCCTTGAGGGATTTCATGACCCGTTCGTCGATGGTGTCCTGCGCCACGAGATGATGGATGACCACGGTGTCAGATTCCTGGCCTTGTCTCCATAGCCTTGCGTTGGTCTGCTGGTACAGCTCCAGGCTCCAAGTCAAGCCAAACCATACCAGGGTTGAGCCGCCGCTTTGAAGGTTCAGCCCATGTCCGGCAGAAGCGGGGTGGATGATGGCGACAGGTATCTCGCCATTGTTCCAGGCTTTGATCGATTCTGCGGTATCCAGCTTCGTTACGGGAAACCGCTTCCGGATCCGCTCCAAGTCATGCTTGTACCAGTAGGCGATAAGAACGGGTTTCCCGTTGGCGGCTTCGATAAGGTCTTCAAGGGCATCGAGCTTTTGGTCGTGGAGCTGGACAACCGATCCGTCATCGGAATACACTGCTCCGTTTGCCATCTGAAGCAGCTTGTTGGACAAGGTGGCGGCGCTTCCAGCATCGATTTCCTGTCCTTCAAGGGAGAGGACCAGGTCACGCTTCATGGTCTCATAGGATTTGCGCTCTTTTTCGGAAAGGTGTACGGGGATCTCGTTGATGATGTATTCCGGCATTTTGAGATAGTCCGTGCTTTTCATGCTGATGGTGATGTCCGATATCAGCCGGTAGATTTCATCCTCCGCTCCCGGAAGGGGCTTGTAGCTGAATACGATCTGCTGGTTGCGCTTGTCCGGGGTGAAGAAGTTGTTCCTGTAATGTGAGATGAACCTTCCGAGCCGCTGACCCAGGTCAAGGATCCCAATTTCCGCCCACAGGTCCATCAGTCCGTTGCCCGATGGAGTTCCCGTCAGCCCGACGATCCGTTTCACCTTGGGCCGCACCCTCCGCAGGGCTTTGAACCTTTTTGACCCGTGAGCCTTGAAGGACGACAGCTCGTCGATAACCACCATGTCATAGTCAAAAGGGAGCCGGCTCTTGTTGACGAGCCAGTCCACATTTTCCCGGTTGATCAGGTAGATATCCGCAGCCTGCATCAATGCGGCTCTGCGTTCAGTCTCATTTCCGATGGCTACGGTGTAGGTCAGGCCTTTCAGATGATCCCACTTTTCGATTTCCGAAGGCCAGGTGTCACGTGCGACACGCAGCGGGGCGATGACCAGTACCTTTCGGATCAGAAAGCAGTCAAATAGTAAATCTGCAACTGCCGTCAGGGTTATCACGGTTTTGTCAACCCAAGCCCATATCCAACAGCAGGGCGGACATTTCATGCGACTTGATAAATTCAAGCGCTACTTCTTGATACCTATGTGGTATGAACTTCATTTTTTAATCACCCCCAATCTTTCTAATACATCTCTTAACTCAAGATGGAACCTTGCATGCTCCGACTGTGATTCAAATATTCGCAGGTTGTCCTCAGAATTGTTCAAGAAGTTTCCGTCAATGTGGTGTACGACTTCTCCTTGTTTAAGAGGCCTTCCCAGAATTTTTTCAGCTATGGTCCGGTGCTCATGGACTCCTAAAAACTTCTTGTATGTTTTTCCTGAACCTGTGCCAAGCCTTGCCTCCCTTAATTTGAGACGGATATCTGGTGTCATCCTTGAAGAGTTCATGCCTTTATTCAGTTCAGAAAGATGTCGGCCGATATTGGTGTAGTCCTTTAACTGGTTGTAGGAAGCAGGGTTGAATTTCTTGCTGCTAAATTTCCTCAGGCAGTCTCTGCTGCAAAAGTTATGCCTGGTGATTTTACTCTCATATTTTTCAAATACGATGCCGCACCAGTCACAGGCCACATGTAATTTCATTAATGATTCCTCCGATCTGACCAGGCTCGTCAATGCAGAACACCGGAAAGCCTAACGCTTCCAGTTGCCTTTTCCGCTTTTCCTGCAATGGGCGCAGCTCTTTTCCTGGAGCCTTCAGTTCAATGAAGGCGAGCTTTCCATGGGGTAACAGGACCAGCCGGTCGGGCATCCCATCGAATCCTGGGATATTCAGTTTCAAGGCAAGCCCGCCCATGGTTTTCACTTTCTTTATGAGTTTTGCTTCGATAATTTTTTCTCTCATGCCATTCCTTTCCGCCTTTTCATGAGTTCCAAAGTTCCAGGTTCCAAGAAGTTCCACGGAATCCTTATAGCCTATACGCGCGTGTATGCAGGTGTCCGTGATAGCTCTCTCCCTATATCCATATTTCTTTATATATTTAGGAATTATGGAACTCATGGAAAAAGCATTGATATTCAAGGGTTCTAAGCGGTTCTAAGATGTGGATTCCTGACGTCTCGTGGCTACCAGTGGGAAGGTCTCCGTGATCACTTCTTCCTTGGACTGCCCATCGTTGACTCTCAGCCACACATACTGGGCGCCGTAGCCCTTGATTTTCTTCTTCTGGCCGGAGTACACCCAGCCGCCGATTTTTTGCATGATGAGCTTGATCTTGTAGCTGTCCGCCTGGCGTTCGAATTTGCCCCGGTCGTTCCCGAAGCACTCGCACCAGATCTCCATGTTGCTGACATACTCGCGAAGCACAGTGCCTGGAGCCTGGAGAGGGTCGTCGGATGAGAAGTAGTTTTTCCTGCTATAGAGATCCATGTCGTACCAGTTCTCAGGCAGGAGCATGTCCAGGAAGTCCTTCACGACGCCTTCCCGTTCGTCGGTCTCAAGGGCGGCAGTCTGTTCGGCTTTAGCTTGCTCGGCGGCTTCGCCGTCCAGATAGAGTTTCTCGCCTTGGGTCCAGTAGTATTTGGCTTCAGCCCAGATCTGGGGTACATCCGTTTCCGGCAGATCCCAACCCTTCTTTGTGGAGCCGTGGACGCGGACCACCCAGAACCTTCGGTTGCCCGTGGTGTCACGAAGGAAGCCTGCGCTTTCGGCATTGGTCGAGCCGACCAGGATGCACTGGCGGGGATGACTCTCAACGGACCTGCCGTAGGAAGGCCGGTACTGGTCGTCCTGCCTTGAAAGAAATCCCTTGATGTTGTTGACGTCCATCTTGGACAGACCGGCAAGCTCCGGGATCTCAACGATCCACACGCCCTGGATCTTCTCGGCTGCATCTTTGCCTTTGCCCATATCCGTAAAGTTCAGGCTGTCAGAGAACCACTCACCGGCGAGCCTTGCGAAGAAGGTGGACTTGCCAAGGTCCGTCTGACCGTTAAGCACCAGCATGGAGTCGTACTTGACGCCCGGATGATAGATACGGGCGACCGCCGCCACCAGAGTCTTTCTGGTGACGGTCCTGGTGTATTTGGTGTCGTCGGCTCCGAAATATTCGATGAGCAGCGTGTCGACCCGGCAAACGCCATCCCATGGGGGAAGGCAGTCCAGGTATTCCTTAATGGGATGGAAGGCCCGGTCGTCAGCAACCTTCGTTATCGCAAGCTCGTAATTTCTGGATGAGAAGGTTCTGTATGTCCTATCCACGTAAGCCACCAGCTGGGCCGTATCTGCGTCTCGCCAGGACTGGTGCGGTCTTGACCACGGAAGGCCTGGGTCTCCGTAGATCTGGTTGGCCAGGCGGTTGTATCTGATCCCTTGCAGCTTGGAGTCGTTTTTTAGGATCAGGAGCAGGTTGCCCAGATTGTTCTTGAGGACCGTGGATCGCGGCTCATATTCCAGGTTTTTCTCCCAATCGGAATTCACTTCTGTGAAATCCGAGGATGCCTGGGCTTTGCGTTCATCGGCCAGAAGGAGCTTCACCCGTTCGTCGGATACAGCAAGTTCCGTCATGGACTTGTAGGACGGGAGCTTGGTGACAGGCGTTTCCTCCGGATAGTTTTTATCCTGGTCGCGGTACTTATGGAACCTGACCAGGTCGAAGGCGTTCATCAGTTTCCCGCAGGCAGGGTCTGTGGCATGGTGGCTGTATGCAAATTTGCCATCGTAGATCACCACGCCGGCGCTGCTGTCTGCAGGGATGTAGTCATACCTCCCGTTCATGGCGGAGGGTCCGTAGATGTCCGAGAGGAAGGTATCGATGGCCTCCTCGACGCTGTACGCCCGATTGAAGGCGCCGATGATGCCCGGTTTTGTGAGCGGGTCTGCAGCCTGGGCTGCCGCTGTGTGGATCACTTCCGACTGCCTGCTGGAGCGCGGCCAGGTGGACTCGTCCTGCCAGTTGTCGTATCGGGACAGGTAGTCGTCAGGATTGAGGACCTTGCCGTCATGTCTTTTGTAGAAGAACTCTCCGTTTGATGAGGTTGACGGCCAGTACATCAGGCGGTGCGGCTCGTAGGTCGTGTCGTCGAAAAGGTCGATCCCGATTTCCTTGGCCACCATCCTGGCAACTGCAGGATATTCCGCTTCAGAGATTTCCCGGGCCAATGGTATTGCCAGACGGATGCGGGGATGCTCCGGGGTATGCTTGTGGGTGGAGTATGCGCAGCATGTAAAATCATGGAGCATGGTCAGTTCGTCCCAGATGTCCGGGGTACCGTAGTCCATGTCGAGCAGGACCATGGAACGGCAAAGGACGAAGCCCTTCTTGCGCCTGCCTTCCCGGAGATGTCCGGCAACATAGCCGCCCACATCCTTGATGTCGTCCTGCTGACCCTTTTTGAGCTTGCGGTATTCCTGGACGGTTTCGGTTGTCCTGATGGTGGTGCTGACCCTGGTGCAGAAGTCATCCCAGGAGATTTCATTGTTCTTCCATTTCTTATCAAGCCGGCTGTTGCCGTAGGATATCTTCATCGAGAGTCCTCCTTAGCCTGGTCCTCCAATACGGAGACGGCAAACTTCAGGGCTTCGATGAAGGTTTCCAGCTCGCAGTCGCCGCCAAGCGCGACTTCAAACCCGTCGCAGCCGCCCCAGCGGTTGGGGATGGCCTTAACATCGATGTCGGTGCCGCCCAGGTCAGCGATGCGGATATAGGTCCTCGATCCGTGGCCGGAGTCCCCGCCCTGATAACCGTTGGTTCCAGCTTCGACTTCCAGCATGTTTGCGCTGATAACCTCTCGCTGCCAGGTTTCTATTTTCTTGCCATTGACCATTCTCTGTTTACTTTTGATCTCGTACATTTTGGGCCTCCTCGCAATTCGTGTTGAAGTATCGGATGGTGTAGTTCCTGCGCTTGGCCCTGTCGATCTCGGCTTCCATGCCGCAGGAGACATAGGTTCCGAACACCCAGACTTCAGCGCATTTTGACATCAGTACATTGCCAAAGAACAGGCCCAGCTCCCGCTCAGCAGGCAGGCTGTCATCGAGGAATTGGGTGAACAGCAAGTGCGGCGCGATAGGGATATAGCCCCTATCTGCCGCAAATCTGCTGTAGCGTCTGGCCGCCAGGGTATTTGACTCGATGTCCCCGGAATAAGGGGAACAGATATATACCATCGGGCGGAAGGTGTTCCTGGCTTTCTCTGATTGTTCGACCGCCGTCAGGGCTTCATAGGCGGTGGGGTCGTAGTAGCCTTCGGAGTTGAATTTGCTTATGCTCATCGTCCCGACCCCGCTATGCGATTTTCTTCTGGAGCTTCATCTTGTACCATTCAAGGTGACGCTTGCGCTGCTCATAGTCGGGTACAGCCAGGAGGAGCCCGATGTCCACCTTTTGGAGGATCTCGATCATCTGGATCTGGTCATCTGAAAGGTAAGGGCGGATGCTGGTGCCTTTTTCAAGACCATGGGCTTGCCTGAACTGTTTTGCCGACATCCCGGTGACGATCCGGTTGATCATGTCGCACTCGTTGCTGAAATGGTAAGGCTTCGGGTTGTCGTGAAGGAGCTTGATATTTTCGGTGAGCAGAGGGAAGTCCTTACGGGCTGTGACCAGCGTCTTGATGAACTTCTCCATTTCGTTGAAACGTCTGATGTAGAGTTCCTTGAATCGCATAGCCTTTTGGCCGGTGTATCCCATAACCAGCATGGTGAAGCCATCCCGCGTCATCATGTAGCAAGGAAGCTTTCTGCCGGTCTTATCCTTGTAGTAGGTCAGCTCAAAATTGGATTCAGTGAACTCATCACTCAATCCAGATCTGGAGTCAGTGATTTTCGCGATGTCCCGCAAAACGTGGAAGTGTTCTTTCTCAAAGAACTCGGCGATATATAGGCTGTCGACCCTGGCGGTGTCGTTGGTGTCTGCGAAAACTCCGTAGTTGTCTTTTGGTATCAGTTCTTTCATCTCAATAATCCCTCCAATCTTTCCCTGCTGCAGTCCGTGCAATATACTGATGTGCCGTAAAGGTCGCCCTCGCCGTCGCCGAGCAGTTCACCCAGGTCGACCTGGACTTCACACCCGCAACCGGGGCAGGTGCAGTAGACATTATAGTCATGGATCTCCACCATGACCTCAGCCGCTTCACTGAGTTTTTCTTTAACGTAGAACATTTCTATGACCTCCCATCTTGAAGGCATCATTGCCTCCTATAATCCAAAGGACAGAAGATGGTTCCATGAGTACCATCCATTAATCTTTTTTATAAAAATCAGTTTCATAGCCGTCAGCCCGGAGCAGAAGCCCTTTCGCCCAGGGTGGGGTAAGCCCCATCTTGGTGCAGATAGCTTCCATGGAAGTGTCCATTTCAGCTTCAATGACCACCTCGTCATGGACATGCATGACGATGCTGCAGTCCCTGAGGTTCTTCATGGCAAAGCAGAGAATGTCGCGGCTGGTGGCTTGCACGATGTTCTCGACAAACTTGGGGCCGTAACTTTGGATCCGCTCCCATTTCTTCGTGCTTCCGACGCCTTCGTAGGTCACGCATTCCGATCCGAACTGGTTCTCGCCGATACGGGGTTTGACATAGGTCAGGCGTCTCCCCGAGGGAAGCGTGATAAAGAGCATCCCGCTTTGGTAGGTGAACCTGATCCCATGGGTTTGCGTGACCGTCTTTTCCCTGACCGCCTTTAGTGCCGCCCGGTCCACGTCCCACCAGAACCTTACGATGTTCTGGTTTGATGATCGCCACGCAGTGACCAGTGGTTGAAGTTCTTCCTCGGTAAGTCCCATTTCCAACGCTCCCATGGCTTTCAGCGCACCGACCGATCCGCCGTAGCCCAGGGCCAGTTCGGCAATTTTTCCTTTTTGTCTGAGATGGGAATTGACGCCATGCTTCTCAACGGGGACCCGGAACATCTGGGAAGCCGATGCGCAATAGATGTCGCCGCCTGATGCAAATACTTCCTGACGCCAGGATTCTCCGGCAAGCCAGGCAATCACACGGGCCTCGATGGCGGAGAAGTCCGCAACGACCAGCTTGCAGCCGGGCCTTGGTATGAAGGCGGTCCGAATCAGTTCTGACAGGACTTCGGGCACGGCATCGTAGAGCATTTCCAGTGCTTCAAAGTTGCCGTCCTTCACCAAACCTCGGGCTTCCTCCAGGTCGGGCATATGGTTCTGCGGCAGGTTCTGCATCTGAATAAGCCTGCCCGCCCATCGGCCGGTGCGGTTTGCTCCATAGAACTGGAACATCCCCCGAGCACGGCCATCACTACAGACTGCATTCTCCATGGCCTGGTATTTTTTGATGGAGGATTTCGCAAGCTGCTGACGGAGCGCCAATACTTCGCCAAGGGGAGCCGGAGCGGTCTTTAGGAGTTCAGCCACTACTTTCTTGCCCAGAGTGTCGGTTTCCAAGCCATTATCGAAAAGCCACTGCTTCATTTGGGCCACCGAATTGGGATTGTCCAGCTCCGTCAGGTCCTGCATCAGGCTGACGAGTTTAGATCTTGATTCCCGATCAGCTTGAATGGCGTTTTTTACGAAAGGCACATCTAACTCAACTCCACGGTCATTGATCTCCTGGTCCAGGAGGTATTCCTCCCAGACAGAATCAGGCACAGGGAACTTCTCGAGTTTTTCCTGGATGGCGAGTTCAGCCTCGACATCCCTGAGGTTGTATTCCTTAAAGGTTGACCACTTTTCAGGGGAATGGGTCGGAAGGTTACGGGTCCGCATGCCGTTTGTCGCGGTTGGATTGCAGGGTTGGCAGAAATATCGGATGAGGTCCTTGCCTTCCTTCAGCTTTTGTTTTTCAAGGACCAAGACTGCGCCGACTCCCTCCAGCGAGAGTGGCAGTCCCATGAATGCCGACCAGACCATGGAGCAGCGCCATTGCTTTGGATCAAGATACCTTCCTGTTGGCAAGCCCAGGTGTCTTGAAAGGCAGATGCGCTCAAAATTCGCATTGAAGGCCCACTTCAATATGGTTTCATCTTCAAGGGCGTTGATAATATCCGCCGGTATCGATTCACCTTCAGCCAGGTCGACGACCCTGACATCTCCTCCATCAATGGAATAACCAAAGAGGAGGATCTCGAACTCCGGGGACTCGACATAGCGGTAGACCCCGCTTTTGGCGAGGTCTACGTTGCTATAGCTTTCAATGTCGATGCTGAGCGTCCTCAAGACAGGAAGTCCTCGTCGAGATCGCTGGAGAAGTCGTCCTCAGCTCTCGATTTCCCTCCCAGGGGTTCTCCGTCGCGAACCTTCTGCAGGTTGTTGAGTCCGCAGGCGATGCCTTTATTACCGTTGCTGTTGAAGGCGTAGAAGTTGATGCTGGCTCGGCCATACACTCCGCTGTATACTTCAGCACGGTTGAGGATGATGTTGCGGTCTGCATCCACAATCCCAGGCGCGGTACCTGAGTTGGCATTGATGAAGTAGGCATTGGCATAGGCTGGATCATCCGGCCTTTCGATGTCGCCATCGCGCAGGGGTGTTTTGATGGCTGCAAGCGGAGGCACGGATTTTCCGTTGCCTTTCAGCTTGGCTTCACCCTCATGGTAGGCGGCTTCAATGGCGGCTTTGATCTTTGAGACAGTCAGGGTGTCGGTCTTGGGGATGATCAGTGATACAGAGAATTTGGGGGTTCCGCCGTTGATGGATTTTGCTTCCCACACGTTGGCATAAGACCAGCGCGTTTCGGGACCGGTGATGACCTTCATGGGGTTGCTGTTGACTTTGTTTGCATTATTGGACATAAGATTTTCCTCCTAATTATTCGTTGAAATCATTTTGTGCTGTATGGATTGCCAGTCTTTTATCGCTCTCCGGCACAAGCGTTGGTTTGCCCTGGGGTTTTTCGATGTAGCTGCCTAAGATCTCCTCAAAACGTTTCTTGCCAAGAAGAGACGTCATGGCGGTGAGACCAAGGACTTTCTGTTCATATGGGTCGTATCCGGCTGCGCTTACAACCTCAGCCACTGCTTGTTCGTTGATGTACTTGCGGTTGGCTCTGCCTTCGACCAGCTTCCATCCGTCCCACTGTTTTCCGCTGACGGCAGCCTGAAGCGCGTATTCCTTGATATCTGAAGCCCAGGAAACCAAGTCGTCGACTTTGCTGAGGATGATTTCGACCTCCTGATCGGTCAGCAGAGGCGGCAGTTCGAAGTCGAACCTTGCCAGTTCCATGTTCTGTTCGGCCCTTGCGCGGCACTCATGTTTGGCTTTGCAGAACTGACACCACTCGCCGCTAAGGAAGCTTCCTTCTCCCGCATAGGCAAGCTCCGCAGCCGGTTTGAGAATTTCCTCAGCCCACTGGTACAGAGACTCCTTGAAGACCGTATGGGTGGAGATGTTGTCTCTTCTGGGCTGGTAGATTGTCATGGAGACCGAGTCGATGTCGTAGATCCCGTCAAATATCTCCAAGGCCCCAAGGGCGTAGAGCTTCATCTGAGGATTATTTTCAGAAGTTACAATTATCCCGGCTCCAAATTTGAAATCGCATATGTGAAGCACTCCATCGGCAATGATCACACAGTCGCCTGTTCCAAAGCCGCCCTCGACATACCTTGAGAAATCAAGCCGTTGTTCAATGAGCACCAAGGGATCGGAGCAGGTCTTTTTTGCGGTTTCAACCAGCTCCAGGATGTAGGCGGCATAACCATCGGCGCAGTTCTCCATTTCCTGGCTGTAGTAGGTCAGGTCCTCAGTCGGGTCTTTTGAGGGGATGCCGAGAAGTGTCTTCAGCTTGTGCTCGCAGAGCGTATGGGCGTCCGTACCCTCGGCCGCATAGTTGCTGCCTTTGTCCTCATAGCTTTCGCAGACCCTGGCCGAAGGCGGACAATGGAGCCACCTGTGGGATGATGAGGCGGACAGAAGCGCATGTTTACCCATTCCCAAGCACCCCGGCTTCCTGTAGGAGCGAAGGATATTTTGAAGGATCAATCTCCGACAGTTTTTCCGCGCCATGCTTTTCAAGCAGAGTTCTGACCTCAGCTGTGAACCCCGCCCGGGATTTCTCGGCAAGGACGGCCCTGACTTCCTCGAGAGCGATTGGCTTACTTTCCGGTACTACCTGTTCCGCTATTGCAGTTTCCACAGGCTCTTGGGCATCGTTGCCAGTGAACATTTCGGACAAAGACTCCGAAATGCCGATCAGGGCTTGACCGCAATGTTTAAGTTCCGATACCAACAGATTTAGTTCACTCATCTTGCCCATCCGATTTTCCTCCTTTCGCAATTTCTTCTTGCCTGGAAAGCGTCATGAGCTTCCTGGCCAGTCTTTTTGACACCACGCTGATCGCCGTCAAGATGCCGGCCAGCTCCTCGTCCAATTCATGGTCTCGGGGCTGGGTGTCGTTCTGGTTCGTCTGATTTTGCATTCTTAAACCTCCATTCCGAGGGCTGTATTTTTTCTCCCTCACCATCCAAAGGACAGAAGCCTGTCGGTTGAGTACCGGCGGTGAGGATTTTTTATTTCCGGATTGCCCTCTGCCTTTCAAAGGACAGAGGGGGGTACTTTGAGTACCCCGTGATCAGATAAAATCTTTAAGTCGGTCCTTTAATTGGGCGAAAAGCTTGGTCTTGCGCTTATTGACCGCTTTCTGTGACAGCCCGATATCGGCAGCGATATCCCGCTCAGACTTTCCGCTGGCGAAGAGTTCCATGATCCTTCTGTTGTCAGGATCAAGCTCCTCCAGAGCGGATAGCAGTTCCGTGAGCAGTTCTTTTTCTGCGATGATCTCCTCGATGTCGGCAGGGTCTTCTTGGTCGAATCCATCGTCTTGAAACCAATCGAGAGATAATAGAAGGCTGTTCTTTTTGATGGGTTCCTTGTCATCTAGCATTCGGTTCAAGTCGCAAAGGCGACAGCTTTGAGTGCAAACCCTGCCTTTGGAATCCCGGCATCGTCTCTCGCGCTGCTTGCGCTTGTGCTCAGCCCATGCAGGCTGCTTGAATGCACGGTAGACTTCCTCGGTCACTGGGATTTGTTCTCCGTCGATTTCGATAAAACGTGCGGTGATTGGCTGATTGTTGTCGTTGATTTTCATTAAAAATGCCCCTTTCTCCGGCGAGAAAAGGGCACCTAAATGAGCCGAAAAAACTCGCCGTTTTTTTTAACGGGAGCCTTTCGGCTGCATGGTTTATTGTGGATTTAATTGATAAGGGTAATCAGTTAGAAGCCTTACCTAACCCTCACTTTGATTTTATAAGCAAAGGGGCTTGACCACACGGACACGGAATGTCCGTCCGGAGACTTAAAGACAAACAAAAAAAGGCCCTCGGTGGCGAATTTTGAAATGCATCCGCAGCCAAGGGCGAGTAGAAAATGTTGAATTCAGCGCAAAAAGACCCGGACATAGAATGTCCGGGCCGAAAAAAACTTTTTTATTTTTCTCTTGTCAGAGGACCAAGGGATAGACGTGCGAGAATCTCATTGCATTCGATGACACTTTTCGTGTAATGGCAGTTGAGTAAAAACTGATAGGCCAGATGCTTTTCACTATAACCAAGTGAGAATGGCGAGTTGTTTATCAGCGCCTGGCTTGCCACGGGAGGCAATTGCAGAGCAATACAAATTGCCACAACGGTCTCGATGGTCGTATCATAACTTTCATTATTCCTCATTCTCTGGATTGTTTTTGGATCCAGACAGCATTCCTCGGCAAGCTTCTCTACAGTTTTTTCTTTCCACGCCATGAGGGCCTTTAGGGATCCTGAGAATCCCCTTGGCAATTCCTGCATCACTTTTGCGAGTTCTTCATTGTATGCTCTTATTGCATTTGCCTGTGCGTTTACATCATCATTGAGCTTAGAATCCGAGAAGTGAGCCTCAAACGTGATGTCGGAAGTGGCGTCTCGATAAAGCACACATTCCGTGTAGAACTGCTTCCCATAGCTGTTGGCACCTCTATTGACTGTTAAGTCAAACACGAGGCAGCATTCATCCATATGATGCCGTGCATAGTCTGTCAGGAAGGCTTGGCCAAAGTCATCGTAGTCGATGTACTTCGGATCATTGATGCAAAAGTGAGAATCAACAAAGAGATAATTGCCACTTTGAATACTCTCTTGGAGCACAGGATTAATGGAACTCTCAAATACAGCATCGCGTTCACTGATGGAATATGTCTGATTCCTCTTAAGCGCACCCGGTTTAAATGCATGAGGTTTTACGTACCGGCCATCAATAAAAGTAAATGTTCCTACTGCTTCCTCAAAGCCTAAGTCGACCAATCTTATCTTGGCGGCAAAGCGGGAGACACCGAAAAATAGAGCAACTTCGTCAATGACATTCTCCATGATGTCAATTGCCTCAGAACCCGGAAATAGTTGCAAGTATTTTCTTAAGAACTCACCGGTTTTGATTTTTGTTTGGGTAAATGGCATCTGGATACGAGGTGCCAATGCATTAGCCTGCCACTCCATCCAATCCGTAGCCGATCTGGCCTTAGTGGGGTTAATGCCTCCGACTACCAGACATTTTATTTGTGTCGCTTCCTCATTGTACAGGCGCTCCAGCTCAAATGCCTTTCTATGAAGATCCCAGTGGACACATTCGTGGACTATGGTGTTGTTGACTGATCCCAGATTGCGCAGGAAATATGCATCGGGATCTACGAAGATCGCACCCTTGTTGACAGGCATGCGTTTAAATTCTGATTCATCCTTGTCGTAGTATTCGGCATCACAGTCAGTGAAGAATATCTGGCCAAACGATGAAAAGTCAGGGGTAATGTTTTTAAGGTGAATTGTAAGACCCATGCGTTCGGCTAATACTGTAGGGTCGATGGCCATAGGGGTATACAAGGCTTCGCGATAATATTTTTCCAGGATTTCTTTCGCAACTGCCTCCAGCTGTTCACTTTTAATGATGGGGACAAGAGAGTCGGACATCGGATTCAGCTGTTTGTTCTTGTTGTAATATTCTTCGATAGAAGAAATGGCGAAATCACTCAGATTTTTTGATAAGTCACCGATGCAGGAAACCTTAAACCATTGGGTCTTTTCATCAAAACGGTCGTTATGCCTGTCAGTTTCTCCGATTTCAAAATCCGCTTCAAGGAGTACATCGAAAGAGATTCGCATTCCCGGGTGGTTTTCGATATAGACATGCTGGACCCTGATATCTGCCAGTTCTGCCCTATCAATCTTATATACTCGTTTTGAGGAGACATCCAAGTCACGGTAATTCTGTTCAAGGAAATTTGATACAGCAGTGAAAAATTCGTTATAAAAACGATTTGAAATATACTCTCTAAAAGAACGACTTTGAGCCATAAGTGTGCCTCCAAACTATAAAAAAAATAAATTGATCAAGTTTGATTAATAAATTATGTAGGCATTCCCAGTTCATTAAATTATATCACTATACAGAGAGCCATTCAATTAATAGTAAATAAAAATCGAGCGAACGCAAGAATTTGCATTGTGCCAGTAACTTCATCGTGCTATAATTAAACATAATTTGTAATACCCATCCGTCTGGAGAGGTGATAGTTATGGCTATTAGTTATAAAAAACTTTGGAAGCTCTTAATCGATATGGACATGAAGAAAAAGGACCTACAAAGAGCAGCAGGTATCAGTTCGGCGTCCATCACAAAGCTTGGGAAAAACGAGAATGTAAACACTGAGATATTACAAAAAATTTGTACAGCGCTGAAATGTGATATTTGCGACATCATGGAAATGCTCCCGGATGAAGAAGGCAAGGTCGAGAATTAATAATTTACCTATGCAGAGTATTTTATGAGAACCATTTTTAAATGAATGGTGAGAGGTGGATACAAATATGGCTATTGAAGAAATTTTAAGAGATAACTTAACGCCTGAGCAGTATGCTGCGGTGGTGGATGAGTCTAAGCATATTCTTTGCTTAGCATGCGCTGGTTCGGGCAAGTCACGGACCCTTGCATACAAAATCGCTTATCTGGTGTCAAAGGGTGAATCGCCTGAAAGCATTATCGCATTTACATTCACCGAGAAGGCGGCAGAGTCTATCAAACGTAGAGTTGCAGAAGCACTGCACAAATTTGATTTGCCAGAAAACTATATTGGTGCAATGTTCATCGGAACGTTGGACTCATTTTGCCAAAAACTACTTGGCGATATTGATGCGCATTATCGCCAGTTTGACATCTTGGACACCAACCGAATGATTCTATTCATCATGTCGCGTTTGAATGTATTAGGACTTTCTCATGGGAAAGGTTATTTCGGGCGTATAAGAGACCTTACAAAAGCTTGGGAGACACTCAATAATGAAAATATATCGATTAATGAGGTATCTCAATACGATGCAGATTTGTTTGAAAAATTGTCAAAACTGCGTGACTGTCTTGATTCTGCAGGCTATATGGACTTTTCCTTTGCAGTTTATCTTGCTGTTAAAGAGGTCAAGAAAATCGAGGATAAGACAGGTACATATATTGAAAAATTTAAGTACCTCTTTGTTGACGAGTACCAAGACATAAACCCCATCCAAGAAGAATTCATTAAGACACTCGCAGGCCATCTGGATATGTTGGTTGTTGTTGGTGACGACGACCAATCTATTTATGGGTGGCGGGGTGCCAACGTTCAGAATATTATTGGATTTAAAGATAGATATACAGATGTTAACGAGCATCGTTTGTTGGTTAACTTCAGAAGCACAAAAGCAATAGTTGAAACGGCGAGTAGTTTTATTCAGCATGCCATTCCGTATGAGAGACTACCAAAAGCAATTACATATCATGCAGATGGCAATGTTCAAGAAATACGAAAGCTTTGGTTTAATGAACGTGCTGATGAGGCCAAATGGGTTGCTGAGAGGATTCAATCTCTAGTAGGCACAACTTATATCGAATACAATGCCGACGGTTCTGAAAAAAACCGCCGTGGATTAACGTATAGTGATTTTGCTGTACTGCTTCGCAGCATTCGCAGAGATAAAAAATATAACGCAGATGCTGAAAATTATGACGTCGAGTTTGTCAATGCAATGCGAGACCTTGGCATACCAGCTAAGACGTCTGGCGAAGGTGGAATCTTTGATCGTCCATTTGCCCAATGCATACTCAGGATAATGGAGTTACTTTGTGACGAAGACAATGATCGAACAGAAGCAGAGACTGTTTTCAATACCTGTGTTTTACCAAACTTCCCGACTGCAAATAAGGAACAATATTTCCATGTCCTCCAAGAGTGGCATCGAAACATATATGCTGTAGGACGCCGTAAAGTCTATCCGCAGAACTTTCTACATCAGCTTGCAGATGCGTTGATGTTGCGCGACTTAACTGACGAGACTGCTCTTCGAGATTTAGGACTTTTTAGCGATATCATTAAGGACGTCGAGCAGACTTATATTAGTATTGATGATAAATGGAGATATAGGGAGATGATAAACTTCTTCCGCAACATAGCTCAGGATTATGAATTGGAAAGTCTGGACTACATTGCTAAAACTGATGCTGTGAGTGTTTCCACTATTCATAAAGTAAAGGGACTCGAATTTCCAGTTGTTTTCGTTGTAGATATGGTAAATCAAAGATTTCCTGGCAGAAAAAGTGAGTACAATGGACTTATTCCGGAACAACTCATGCTTGCTGCGAAGAACAGAGGGGCATATGGAAACCGGCAAGAGGATGAAGCTCGGTTGTTCTACACGGCAATTACACGAGCAGAAAGAATGTTATACCTTAGCGGAAGCGAATACCACCCTGGCTTGAAGAACGCTAAAAAACGCTCAGCGTTTATTGTCAACCTAACACATGATCAAATGACCGAAGATAAGTCGTTTACGGACTTAGCAGAGAAAATAGCTCCACAACCACGTTTTGATGACAACGAATTGCCGACCGACTTCTCATCTGTCAAAAGTTATCTGACTTGTCCGTTTATGTACAAGTTGCAAAGTATCTATGGGTACAACGCCACCGTACCAGAGCTTTTTGGTTTTGGACAAACGACTCACACAATATTGGAACGGTTACATCAGCGATTCAAGGATAGAGTGCCGACCGAGGAGGAAATTACTCGGATGGTCGAGTCAACTTTTATGCTCAAACACGTCTTTCCTAGCAATGATCCGATAAACCATCCAGGTTCTTATGAACGTGCAAAAAATTTAGTAGACAAGATTTTGAAATTGTATGTGAAAGACCATGGCAGCGATTTTTGCCGTCTCCGTCAGGATGAAGCTCGTTTTGAATTATCTGTTGAGGACGCTCTAATAACAGGCGCGATTGATCTAATTCTAAAAGAAGACGAAAGACAGCAAATACAGTCTGCAGAGGTTATAGATTTTAAGTCGATGGAAATTCCAGAGGAGATTAGCGAGTTCGACTGGCGTGAAATGTCTGTTCAAGTTCAGCTTTATTCGAAAGCAGCCCGTGAAGTCATCGGACAAAATGCAGAAACAGGATTCGTTCATACGCTTAAAAACAACAAGCGGATTGAGGTTCCAATCGATGATGCTTCGGTGCAAAGAGCCATCGGAGCCATAGAATGGGCAGTAAAAGGGATACTTCGAGAAGATTTCCCGATGAGAGCTTGTGCGTCAAATTGCTCCAAGTGCGACTACACTGCTATGTGTGCACGGAAGCGTCAAGAATTTAAAACTGAGCAGCAACCACCACAAATAAATACCCCGACCGGGTTAAAGACAATCGCCGCTTTTGAACATGACGATGGAGGCGGTAACGGATGAGATTCAAATTTGAAGCTATAGATATATTTTCAGGTTGCGGGGGCGTTTCATGCGGTCTGACCCTTGCAGGTTTCAAGGTAAAAGCTGCAGTGGAGATTGAGGATAGTGCCGTGGACACTTACCTTGCTTACCCCCCACTTTCCAAAGTGAATGTGCTAAGGGGCAAACAAGGTGGTGACATATGTAATTTGAGTGGTGAAAATATACTTAAAGCGGCAAATCTAAAAAGGAGTGATATCTACCTCTTTGCGGGCTGTCCTCCCTGTCAAAACTTTTCAAGGCAGAATCCTATCAACAAAAATAAGCCCATTGAAGAACGTAAGAAGCTACTGTTTGAGTTTTTGAGAGTTATTGAAGAGATAGAGCCTCCTTTCATTCTTATGGAGAATGTTCCTGGTATTAAGACAGAGTATAACAGGCCTATCCTTGATGAATTTCTAGATCGCCTTAAGCTTAGATATGTAGTCGCGGATGGCATATTAAACTCCGCTGACTATGGTGTTCCACAAATACGCAAGCGGTTTGTTCTTCATGCCGTGCGTAAGGACATCCATGAAGAATTGGAGACCGACGGTCATGAATTTGGCCTTCCCAAGGCGACGCACAACATTTCCGGCAAAGATGGGCTTTTACCATGGAAAACGGTTCGGGAAGCCATAGGTGACTTGCCCGAAATCAAAGCCGGGGAATCATATGTAGAAGACGAGAGAATTTACAACCACAAGTGCGCGAACTTAGATCCCAAAAATATCAAACGAATGCAAATCATTCGTAAAAACGGCGGATCACGTGACGGGTTGCCTGATGATTTAGTTTTGGAATGTCATAAGAAGACGGATGTGGAGGGCAATGTATTCTCGGGTCATAAAGACGTTTATGGTATCATGGATGCCGAAAAGCCAGCTCCAACTATGACTGGCGGTTGTCTTTGTTATTCAAAAGGTCGATATGGTCACTACGAGCAAGATAGGGCAATTTCAATTAGGGAAGCGGCTCGCCTGCAGACCTTCCCGGATGATTTTGTGTTTAGCGACTCGCTCACTGCAGCCGCTCTACAAATCGGTAACGCCGTACCGATTGACCTCGTAAAAGCGAGCGGAGCTGTGCTGAGACAGGCGATGTATCAAATAAAAGCTAAAAGGAGCAAGAGATAAAATGACAAATTTCTTTGAAACACTAATAGAAGTCCTGCAGGCTGATGAACGATTCTTTACGGAAGAAGGGACGTTGCTTCGCAACAAGGTCTATGAATCTGCTATGAATATGGATGCAGGATTAATTGGTCTGCTCCTTGCGAATATTGATACAAAGAACCGGTTTTTTGTGGATGTGAAGGGGACGCTAGTCTTCGATAAAGTCGGTTTTGGGTGGGTTGTAAATAACCGCCAGTTTTTGCCCGATAGTTACACACGCTTTAAGAACCGAATTGGCTTGGTTGATTCTAGAGGCGACCTCATTTCAGCGTCTTCCGACGTGGTACTCTCTTTCCCTTACAAGGATTGCGTCCTTGAAGGTGGTCAGACAAAAGATGACCAAAAGAGAGAGGAAGTTTTCTTCAACTCCACTCTTGCACCCGATGAGGTGGACAGACTGCTTTATCCGAAAGTACTTGTCAGTGCCCAAAGATTCACTTATGATGGCGCAGTCGATTTAACAGGCTTACCAGAGGTGAACGCTGATCCAAATAGTGTAGTGCAAACAACTGCTATGGAGTTTTTAAATACGGATAACCTTATATTAAAAGGAAACAACCTTCTTGGTATCGCTTCCTTACTAAAAAGGTTCGAAGGCAAGGTTAAATGTATATATATTGATCCACCTTATAATACAGGGGGGGATGGCTTCAACTACAATGACAGATTTAATCATGCGACATGGTTAGTATTCATGAAAAATCGACTTGAAATAGCAAGACGCCTGTTGTCAAATGACGGTAGCATTTGGATTACATTAGATGATGTGGAATCGCACTATCTTAAAGTCCTTTGTGATGACATATTTACCCGTGAATGCTTTGTGACTGAGGTCGAGTGGAGACATTCGGACAATAGCAATAATAACGCCCTGACTTTCTCAATAGACACAAACCATATCCTTGTATACTCGAAGAGACCTGGATGGAAACCGAAATTTTTAAATGATCCTGAAAAACGTAAACATTTTAATAATCCTGATAATGACCCTCGTGGTGCATGGTTTGACGGTAACCCTGTAAATAATCCAGGTTTGCGTCCAAATCTGCAATTCAACATTACCGCACCAAACGGGAACATCATTAAACATCCACCGAATGGGTGGAGATGGTCAAAAGAGACAATGGATGAGAAATTTTCAACTGGTGAATTAAGATTCTCGGAAGATCAGACAAGGGTAATTAGGCGGTCATATTTAAATGAAATGGAGGGGCTACCACCTTCAACGTTATGGACAAACTTTGACACAACAGGGCATACCAGAAAAGCAAAATATGAACTTAAGAACTTGTTTCCCGACATGCCTGTAACCAGCCTATTTGCAACACCGAAGCCCGAGTTGCTTATAAATTATATCTTTGATCTAGCTACTGAGCCTGGAGACTTAGTGTTGGACTTCTTTTTGGGCTCTGGTACCACATGCGCCGTAGCACATAAGAAGGGTCTACGTTACATTGGCATTGAACAAATGGACTATATATCAACCTTTGCTATTCCGAGACTAAAAAAAGTAATTGCCAATGAGCAAGGTGGAGTTTCAACGAATGTTAATTGGCATGGAGGTGGTTCATTCGTCTATTGCGAACTTGCTAAGTGTAATCAGAAGTACATAGATGAAATTCTAGCAGCAAAGAGTGATGCTGACCTTACTACCTTATTGGAATCTGTATTAAACAGTGGTTTTATCAGTAGTAAAGTGAATCCTGCCATGATTGCAGGAGCTGCCGCTGACTTTGAGGCTTTGTCGATCGAAGATAAGAAACGCTTACTTTTGGAGTTGCTCGATAAAAATATGCTCTACGTTAATCTGTATGACATTGATGATGAGGAATACGCTATAAGCGACACAGACAAAGCTTTCACACGGAGTTTCTATGGATTGGAGGATAAGTAATGTTCCTTTTTCAGCAAATAGACTCAATTCGAGATTATTCACCGATTTCATATAAGCAAATGCCCGAGTATATTGCTGAGAACCTCAATCAAACATTCGAATTGCGCCCTTACCAGATAGAGGCTTTTCGGCACTTTATTACTTTTTACGAAAGCGAAAAATGTCCACACCCAACACAATCGCTTTTTCACATGGCAACTGGAAGTGGTAAGACGCTCATTATGGCAGGGCTTATTTTATATCTCTATGAGCGTGGATATCGGAATTTCTTATTTTTCGTAAATCTTGATAACATTGTACAAAAGACTAAGGACAATTTCCTTAATGTCGCTTCAGCAAAATATTTATTTGCAGAAGAAATAACCATCGGTGGAGAAACAGTCAAAATAAACGAGGTGACAAATTTTCAAGGTGTGAATCCTGATTCAATAAATATCTGTTTCACTACAACTCAGGGACTACACTCAGATATGTGGTTCGCAAAGGAAAATGCCCCATCGTTCGATGACTTTGCAGAACAAAAGACAGTTTTAATTGCGGATGAAGCACATCATCTCAATGTGGACACGCGAAAGGGTAAAGTCGACAAATCTGAGGAAGATTTGCGAGTCAGCTGGGAAACGACTGTAAACCGCATCTTCAATGCTAATCGCAATAATATACTTTTAGAATTCACAGCGACCTGCGATTTGCAGAATCCGTTCATTCTAAGCGAATACGAGAATAAAATTATATTCGACTACCCTCTTCGCAAATTTCGCGAAGAAAAGTATTCGAAGCAAGTACGGGCTATAAGAGCCGATATCACATATGCCGATCGTGCACTGCAGGCTCTCATGTTCAGTCAATACCGCTTGAAAGTTTTTCAAGATCACAGGATGTACATTAAGCCAGTTATCTTATTCAAAGCAAAAACCATAGCCGAAAGCAAGGACTTTGAAAGGTATTTTCATGAGATGGTTCGGACGCTCTCGGGTAGTACATTGGAGAGTATTGTATTAAACTCACCTCTTGCTGAAGTGAAACGTATGGCGGATTACTTTGCTTCCAAAAACATTGACTTTGATGAATTGGCGCAGGAGTTACGTGAGGAATTTAAAGCTGACCATTGTATCTCGGTCAACGACGATAAGGAAGCAAATGAACGTCAGATAATACTCAATTCTCTCGAAAGTAGAGATAACCCATATCGAGCTATTTTCGAAGTTAAGAAACTAGATGAGGGATGGGACGTTCTAAACCTATTTGATATTGTACGCCTTTATGAAACTCGTGATGCTTCTAAAGGAAAACCAGGAGCGGGGACTATTGCAGAAGCCCAACTAATTGGACGTGGTGCAAGGTACTGCCCGTTTGCCATTGATGATGACGATGAGAAGTACAAACGAAAATATGACGGTGACGTGGAAAATCCACTCCGTGTATGCGAAGAGTTGTATTATCATTGCCAATATGACAGTCGCTATATCGATGAGCTGAATAAAGCATTGATTGCTACGGGTATAATGCCAGAGAGCCAGACCGAAGTGCGCTATATACTCAAGGATGATTTCAAAGCTGATGAAATATACAAGACAGGCATAGTGTTTTTGAATAAGCGTGAGGTGAAGAGTCGTAAAGCTATTGTAGAGTTGTTGCCTTCCGTTCGCGACAAAGAATATTATGTAACAATAAATACAGGAAAAACAGCAATGGACACTATGATGATGAACGCACATACCAACACAACTGTAAAGACATACCAATACAGAACGACAATTGGGAAAGTTGCTGAATACAATTATTCACTTGTCCATAGCGCCTTACGTAGAATTGATGTCTTTAAATTTAGTATACTTCGAGGATACTTCCCAAATCTGAAATCATTAAGGGAATTTATAACGGACACCGCATATCTAGGTGGCATAAAAATGCTTATCGAGAACCGGGACGAGATACCATCGGCAAATACTTACTTTTTAGCGTGTTTGAAAGTACTGACAAAAATAGGAGCAGAGATATCGACTATCAAAGAAACCTACGAAGGTACGACCGACTTTACGGATAGGAAATTCAGCGAGGTATTCCGCAGCAAGACACTCCATATCACTGATCCACATGGAGAAGGCGAAGGTGTTTCTCAGAATGCTGCAACAATTCGTCCAGAATGGAAAATAGACCTTAGTACTGCAGATTGGTTTGTATTCAATGATAACTTCGGTACGACTGAAGAAAAATCGTTTGTTGCTCACTTTGCCTCATATGTTGCGCAACTTAAACTTGAATATGATAAGGTCTATCTGGTGCGAAACGAACGGCAGCTTGTCCTCTACTCCTTCGATGGTGGTGAACGATTCGAGCCGGATTATTTAATGTTTTTGCGTAAAAAGAAGACAACTGGTTATGAGCAATATCAGATTTTCGTCGAGCCGAAAGGCAATCATCTTATTGCGCAGGACAAATGGAAAGAAGATTTTTTATTGCAAATTGAGACACGTGGTATTCCTAAGAAAACCTTTGTGGATGACACTGTTTATCATGTCTGGGGATTTCCATTCTACAACCAACAGAACAAAATGGCAGAATTTGCATCTGCTTTTGAGCGTGTACTGCCTTAGTTCAAGTTGAAGTATGAATGCGAACTAATGTGAGGTGTTAACTATGGCGGATGTGTACACACAGGTAAAACGCTCCGCCGTAATGCGGAGTGTAAAATCGAAGGGAAATAAATCTACAGAGTTGCGACTTATTGAGGTGTTCCGTGAACAAGGAATTAAAGGTTGGCGGCGTGGATATTCTGTTACCGGGCATCCAGACTTTGTTTTTTTATCGAAGCATGTAGCAGTATTTGTAGACGGATGTTTCTGGCATGGACACAATTGCCGTAACACGCAGCCAAAGGAAAACCAAGATTTCTGGACAAAGAAAATTGGCGGCAATATTGAACGAGATTTAGCTATAACAAAGAAATTTGAGAGTCGTGGTTGGAAGGTTATTCGTATTTGGGAATGTGAATTGAAAAAGAAAAACCGCTCCGCCCTAATTGAAAAACTGAGAGTCGCACTTGGTGAGAAAAGTGGTGGTAGTTAACTTTTTTATTTAGCTATACAATTTAATTATTTCACACGAAGAATCATTGGTGTGTGCATTGCGTTTATACAACAAAAAAATCTTTGTTGAAATGAAATCATCTGCAATAATAAAGGCACCTGTAGTTAGCAGATAATCTCCTAACGCCTTTAGTTTGAGCCTTCTCCAGGCTATATCACCTGGAGAAGGTTCTTTTTCTTTGTATCAAACTCGGTACGAACATAGACCCATGTTGCGGAACCGGGTCATTTTTAGAGCAGATTGTGATGCACGATACAAGAGATAAGAAATATAATTTATGCGGTTTTGAGATCTTGCCCGCTCCATATATGTTGGCAAATTACCGAATGGCAATCTTGCGCAATAAGTATGGAGTAAAAAAACATAAAACAAATATTGTTTTGGCAAACACACTCAGCAACTATACCTTTGGAGAAACCGTGGATACATCTACAATTCAAGGCGAAGAATTACAAAAAGCACAAACGCTGTCTTCGTTGCCGTTGAAGTTGATAATTGGGAATCCTCCTTCATCTGATTCTTCAAAAACAAATGAAGGGCCGGAATTCTCAATAATAAGCGATCTGATGACTGATTTCCGTCCGCCGGAAGAAACCAGGCATGCTCGACAAAACATACAAAAGCAGATTAACAATCCCCATATGCAATTTTTAAGATGGGCATGTGAAAAGTTGTTAAAATCCACACAGCACTCGGTGTTATCTTTTATAGTCCCCTCTTCATTTTTAGAGGCTGAATCTTATCGTTATGCCCGAAAATATTTGTGCGATAATTTTTCGGCGATCTGGATAGTTGCTGTGGATGCCGATGCAAGGACGGGTATCAGAAGTGACAGTTTATTTAACACTCTGCAAGGCCGCGCGGTTATTATTGCTGTCAGACGTCATAACGAGATCAAGACAACAGATAAGTATATGTATTTGGAGTGTTCTTCATTGGGCAAATCTGAGAAATTGGATTTTTTACAGCAACCAATCGATAACATCATGCCTCTCTTTGCCGAGCAAGCAATTAATTGCGAAACTTTTTCTTTCTGTCCGTCTAAGCCTTTTGATGAGGAGTTCTATGATTTGTTTTGGCCGGTAAGCGGAGAGATAAATCAAAAAGCAATTTTTATTAATCATTGTTCGGGAATAAAATTAGCTCCCACAACGTTGTTTACTCATGTAAAGGTACCATTTTTGAAGCGAAGGACACGAGATATCGCACAAAACGGAGTCCAAAGTGCAAACGAATGGTTTGCGGGGCAACAAAAGATGCCGACGGAAGATAAGATTAAACACTTTCAGCACGCACTGAATGAAGTTGGAGATGTTTCCAGGTTGGAAACACTAATGAGTGAGAAAATACGTAAATATTCCTTTAGGCCGTTTTTGACGTCAAATGTAATTCTTTGGGAAGATGTATTAAGAAAATATGCGAAAGTCGGTGGAGGAGGAACACGGCTCAGACCGGAAATCATACAGGCATACAACAATGAAAATACGGTAGGATTTGCAATGGCTCATGCACCTAAGGATTTAGATTCTTCGCTCAAACAATTTGTATCGTTCTGCTGGAATCATCCGGACAACGATATGTGTACCAGAGGAAATTCGCATATATATCTTAATCAGTATTCAGAGAAAACTGCCGAAGGCATCGTGATGCAAAACAACATCGATGCGAATTTGCGGCAGCATATATCAACTATGTTAGGTATTTCCGAATTGGATGTAGCCAATAAAATTGTTTTCTACACCTACGCAATACTTTGTTCTCAAAAGTATTTAGATGCGTTTGAAGGGGCATTATTCACTGTTCATCGTTCAGATAAACGAGCAAGAGTACCTATTGTTGACAATGCAGAAACGTTTAATCTTTTAAGTGAAATAGGCCATAGCGTTGCCTGTCTGGAGCAACATGATTATATTCCTGAGAATGTATTGGGACTTAATGCAGATAGTCTCTGGAGTACAGTGTCAAGTACTTCATTCAGGCTTCGTTCCTATGAGTTAAATGAAGAGACTGAACAAATAGTTTTAACTGATGGATCGGTAACTTTAAAGATCCATTGTCCGGTAGACATACAGCGATTAAAGATATCGGGATATAATGTCATAAAAAATGTTTGGCTGAAGTTTAATTCATATGCATACACGCATTGTGAATTTCATAAGGATGACCTTTCGGGGCTGCTGAATCTTATGAACAAACTGATGATGCATATTTCGTTTGTGGGGCAGATAGACGAGATAGTTCAAGATATATTGGACAAAAAGATAAAATTGTTTAATTGAGATGCAAAATACCTCTTACTATCTTGTAAAATCGCAAGTTTATGATGGGGGGGACAATTATGAAATTGAAAACTGTCCAAATAAATAATTTTAGGTTGTTAGAGGACTGCAGTGTCCGTTTAAACGATGAAACTACTGTCCTTGTTGGGAAAAACAATTCGGGGAAAACATCATTTTCATGTATTTTTGAGATGTTTCTTAATGATAAAAATTTTAGCTTTGACGATTTTGCAATTAATTGTCATTCTGATTTTATTGCCGCTTATAAAGAATATATTTCTATAAAAAATGATGAAAAAAAAGTTGAAGACTTTTTCATTTCTATAGATTCAAAAATACCTGCTATAAAAATGTTATTGGACATCGAGTATGACGAAAAAGATAATTGGAGCAATATTAGGCCGTTGCTAACAACATTAGAACCTACCAATATATTGCAAATATTATTTCGGTTTTGTATAAAGGAACCAAAAGCCTTCTTCGAAAATCTACATAACGATATGCAAAAAGTTAAAATCACTAAAAAAAATGAAAATAAAAAGATAATAGAATGCGTATCAGAGATTTTCATAAAGTACTTTAAGAGGATAATAAAACCATTTTCTGCTGATGTTCAAACGGAAGAAATTAGAATATCAGATGTCAATAAAATTATTGGCAATTATTTTATTGCGGCTCAAAGAAACGTTGAAGATGGAAGTTCTCAAACAAGCTCAAAGCTTGCCCCCGTTTTTCAACGAGAATATAAAAATTGCGAGCAGAAGAAAAATATCGATGGTTTTGCAGATGTGGAATTCGCAAATCTTAATAATGAGATGGATAAGGCAAATAGTAATATTGACAAGAAATTGACAGACTTTTTTAAGAGTTTTACTAATTCTTTTGCTACATTTGGCTATCCAAATGTAGAAGGTGCAGATATCGTTTTAAAATCTAATGTTACGGCTACAAATCTATTTAGTGGAATACGTCTGTTTTATAAAGACAAGGAACATTTATTGCCGGAAAAATATAATGGCTTGGGGTACAGTAACTTAATATATATTATCTCGGAAATTTTATGCTTTAAGTCAATATTAGAGGAAAATCCCACAGATCTTAATTTAATTTTTATTGAAGAGCCAGAAGCTCATATGCATCCACAGTTACAAAATACATTTATTTTAAAACTTAATCAGTTTTTAAAGGAAAATAATTTAAATGCACAAATTATTATATCAACACATTCCCCGCACATTGTTTCAAATGCTGATTTTGAGAGTATAAGATATTTCAGTAGAAATAATGGGAATGTAACTATAAAGGACTTATTAGAATTCAAAACAAATATAGAAACAAAAATTAAAGATGATGAATCAGATGATGATGAATTTGATATTGATACGATTCAATTTTTAAAACAATATATTACTTTAGTAAAATGTGATATGTTTTTTGCGGATAAAATAATTCTTATAGAAGGATTATGCGAGAGACTGTTAATGCCATTATTTGTAAAGAAAACAGATAAAGAAATTTTTAGGTTACCTAAATTTAAAAATTTGAGAGCTCTTTCAGAGCAATACATATCCGTTATTGAAATCGGTGGCGCATATATGCATAAATTTAAAGAATTTTTGGAGTTTCTAGAAATAAAAACTTTAATAATTACGGATATTGATTGCTGCTATACAGAAGAAAAGCTCAAAGAAGATGGAACAATCGACTATAAAGAAGACGGTTGTACCCCTAAGATGACATCGCCTCAAAAACATGAAATATTGCTTGCCGATTTAGAGAAACTTGTTTCTACTAATCAAACCTTGGTACAATGGGTACCCCAAAAAAAGAAAATAAAAGATCTTGCCTTCGTGAAATTTGATTTTAATAATGCATCTACTATAGCTGTAGCTTATCAGACCAATCGGTTAAACAGCCGAACTAAAATTAAATGTGGACGAACTTTTGAAGAAGCTTTCATTATTGATAATAATAAGTACATTCTTCAACATAAGAAAAAGCTGAGCAGCATTAAGAATAACATAAAGGATTATGCAAATGATGATGAGATATTAAATAAATCATACAGCATTTATTCATATATTGATGCTAATGACAAAAAAACCGACTTTGCGTTTGATTTAATGTATGTTCATCCCGATAAATGGGACACCCCACGATACATTAAGGAGGGATTGTTTTGGCTGGCAAAGTAGAAAGCAATGTCTTTAAATGTATAGATAATAAAAGAAGCTTTATCATAGAGGCTGGTGCGGGAAGCGGTAAAACTTGGACGCTGGTTCAATCGCTGTTTTACATAATAGAAAATCAAGGTAACTATTTGAGAAAAATGCATAAACGAATTGCTTGTATAACATATACCAATGTTGCTAAAGAAGAAATCATTGAGAGAATAAAAGCTGATGACTTAGTGGATGCCAGAACAATCCATGACTTTTTATGGGATATTATCAAACCTTTCCAAAAGGAATTAAAAGCAGAGCTGGTCAATTTAATTAAGGAAAAAACCTTGAAAAAAGCAGAAATAGTAAGCAGCTCCAACCCCACAACCAAAAAATATAAAGAAGCGGCAGAGGCGCTTGCTAAGTATAATGATACTTTAGATGAACTTGAAAAATTCAAGGGAGAGATACAATACAGGGAATTCTACAATCGAAAAAATGGTATAGTGTCACATAATGATATCTTATGGCTTGCCAATGTCATTATAAGAAATTATCCAATTATCCATAAAATAATTGGAGATACATATCCAATTATTTTTATAGATGAATATCAAGATACCGATAAAAACATCGCACAAACAATATTGGAGACTTTAAAACAAAATTCAACTATAGTTTTTGGTTTTTTTGGCGATTATAATCAACAAATATATGGAGGAAGTATCGGAAAGATTGATTCCGTAAAATACAACTTAGAAGTCATCCCTAAAAAGGAAAATTATAGATGTTCAATTGAAGTAATTAATCTTTTGAATAAATTGAGAAATGACATAACACAACGGCAAACAGGAGATCCCAAAAATGGAAAATGTATTTGTTATTATGTGAATGATAATGAAGCAGATACAGAGAACATCATTAAAAAGCACATAAATAAAGATTTTGGTTTAGCATCGGAAAGTGAGTTGAAAAAACTATATTTGGTTACTAAGACCATTGCAAAGAAGAATGGTTATTTTGAATTACACGATCTGTATGATGAAGAAAACATAAATATAGAACATAGGCGGCCCAAGAGAAAGGATCAACTTCTTAAAAATAAAGATAATAGAGATTGCCCTTTTGCAAATTTCTTATATACCATAGAAGAAATAGTCGAGTTGTTCAACGAAAACAAAATCCAGGCATTATTGAAAAAGACAACATATGAAATTTCGTGTTTAAACGATAAGGTCCAATTAGATAAAAATATTATAGAACTTAGAGAGCTAACAGGAAGCGAAACGATAAAAGGAATTTTTGAATTTGTTTGGAATCGGAATCTTTTACCTGTCCCTGAAAAGCTAAAAGTTTACTTCCAAGATAAAGAACTACAAGATGATTTTTTTAATGCACTGATGTGCTTGCCTTATGTACAATTCCGTAATTTATATTATACGGTAAAAAAGACCTCGCCTTTTTCCACAGACCATGGTACGAAAGGTGCGGAATATGACAGTGTAGTATGCTTTATCGATGATAATGATTGGAATACTAGCTATAATTTCAACAATTATTTCAATAAAACAGATGAAGGAAAAGCAAGATTTGATAAAACAAAGAATCTTTTTTATGTAATTTGTTCTCGAGCCAAATATAATTTAGCAATTGTTATTTTATCGAAGCTCAGTGACGAATCAATAAATAAGTTAAAGCTTTGGTTTGGTGAAGAAAATTTTATTTCCATATAAAATATTGATCATAAACACATACAAGAAATGCAATTAAGGGGTGATAATCAATGGAACTATTGTATTTGTGGATTAATAAATCGGAAAATGGCATATTTAAGAGCCAAGAGGTTTTGTTATCGAACAAATACAATATTAGTATTTGTTTTGACGATGATAGGTACCAAGTGAATATTACAGAAGGAGAATCATATTATAATATTTTTGAAAATGAAGTAATTAGAAATGTTTCTGCACTTGTTGGTTCCAATGGAGCAGGTAAAACTACATTGTTAAAATACATATATAGAAATGACATTATGCCTAAACATAACGAGGATAGACTGGAATATCAAAAATCAGTAGAAGCGGAATATGAGCTTGATAAAACATTACAAATATTTGCAGATTCCGATAAAACCATAGTGATTCATAATTTAGAACAAGAAGTTGTAGTACCTCATGGTGTAGAAGTGATCCGAATGAATAATAAGAAGTTCCAAGAGATGCATGAAAACAAATCATATTTAAATTCCATAACTAAGATTTACCTAACGAATGGAAACTACATAGATGATAATGGATATGCAGCAGAATCGGGAGAACCTAGTCGTATCGTTCTTTCAGTAGGAAGTATTAAAAGTTTTTCACATGATTTTTACAATAAATGTGTGCGATTTCCTCAAGGGCTAATAGGTAATAATTTGTATAATGGATTGCAAAACATGATTGTTTCAACTAAGAATGATATGGACTTTCAGTCGGTATGTGACGTTCTCTATTTTGATAAATTATTTAAGTCACAAAATATGAGCAGATTTGCAGGGAAGATATCTACAGAATTACATATCTCAAGTAAGCTGTTACCAGCGATTTTAATCAAAATGAAGGTGAAAAAGCCTTCAAGCTATGATTCGCATTTAGACTATCCATCCTTGGTTGAGAATAAAATTAAAGCATGGGGAAGTTTTGTCAGAAATACTAAAAGCAATGTATTTGATTTGACAATATGCATGAAATTAAATTTTATATTTGAATTAGATTTTATTTATGATGTTTTGGATAAATATGAATTATCTAATTTATTGACAGCTGAGTCTGTCTATTTACAACTAAGAAAGCTTTTAAGAGAATACTGTGAAGAAGAATATATTGAATATTACGAAGAAGCTATAGCTGAAATTGCTAATTTGGAAATGCTGATTTTAACTTGTGATTTAATCGCTAACCTGTATCCGGAAAGCGATATGGCGTATGAGAAAAAGATTATGATAAGCTATGAAAAAGACTCGACCACTTATTTAAATTTTATTAGCTTCATCAATGATACCGCAAAGAAAAATCATTCATTTATATATTTAAATATTTAAACTTAGAAAACTTAAAAATGTCATCGGGTGAAAGAGCTTATCTTAACTTCTTTTCATGGATCAATTTATTAAGTTTTTTTCATGAAATATCAGATAATGTATTGGCTTCAACAAGAGAAAATATTCTTCTTCTTATTGATGAGATCGAATTGTATTGTCACCCAGAATGGCAGCGTCAATTTATAATCTTTTTATTAGAAGAATTATCGGAACAATTTGTTGGAAATAAGATTCAAATAATATTAGCAACGCATTCTCCCATAGTATTGTCGGATATACCTTTATCCAATACAGTGTACATTATGCAAAACGAGGATGGACAGTCGCATATTGAAAATAGAACCAAACACAAAGAAACATTTGCAGCGAATATATACAAACTCTTCGACGATTCTTTTTTTCTTAGTAAAAAAGGAGCTGTAGGAGAATTTGCTCGTAATACAATAAATTCAGTTTTTAAAGACTTAAATGATGTTTTAGAAAAAAGAAGACCTAAAGATAATTTAAAGAAAGAAAGAATTAAATTTGTAATTAATAGAGTAGGAGAACCGGTTATAAAAAACCGGCTCACGGATATGTATATAAAAGTATTTTCTGAAGATAAGGACGCATTACTATCAATTCAAAATAAGCAGATAGTTGAACTTCAAGAACAAATCAGAAATGGAAAAATAGTGAGTAGCGATGAACTTAGAATTTTGCATGAGCAGCTTACAAAAACATTAGAAGAAGTTAATAAATTACTACCGAATGAAGGCGATTCCATATGATAAGAATTGCAATATCTGAAATTAAGGAATGGGAACTAATTCAAAAATGCCATCTTGAGTATTTTAAAAAATATGTTACTCCACGGATTAATAATATAAGCTATAAAAAGGGTACGCTTGAGAGCTTAATGAAAAAATTTATAGATAATATAGTGTTATCTGATATAGCAATTGGCAAAATCAGTAGTTTAAAAAGTTGTTTAATTGAGTATGATCAAATCCTTGCATCAATGGCTGTTGGATGCTCTGCTAAAACATATAAAAAGAGAATAGAAAAAATTAATAATACTTTGAAGTATATTTTTAATTATGAAAGCTTTCGAGACAATAAAAATAATATTGAAATAGATCATAAGCCAATGAATTGGAATAGACATAAATTAATATCGCTAATGGATATTAGAACTTGTCCATACTGCAATCGTCAATATGTCACAAATTATACGGAAATTGATAATAAAAAAACCACGGCTGATTTAGATCATTTTTATCCTCAAAGCAAATATCCATTCTTGGCTTTATCGTTGTATAATTTTATCCCATGTTGTCAAGTTTGTAATTCTAGGTTTAAGGGCGATCGCTTTGAGGCAGAAAAGCATATTTACCCTTATGATGAGGAATTTGGAGATGACGCTAAATTTACAATAAAATCTGAAACGATGGATTATATCTGGGATAGTTTGAGCAATTTTGAAATAGAGTTATCGGTACAAAAAGAATGTAAAAATGTAGAAAAAATTAAGAACTCTATTAATACCTTTAAAATAGAAAAGGTTTATCAAACTCACAAAGATTATGCTCAGGAAATAATTAAAAAAGCTATAGTCTATGATAAACAAATGATAAAAGATTTAGTAATACAATACCCAGATATGTTTAAATCTGAGGATGAAGTTTGGCAATGTGTTATGGCTAATTATATGACAGATGAAAATTTAGGAAATAGGCCACTTGCAAAACTAACTAAAGACATTTGTGAACAGTTTGGAATAAAGGTAAAAAGTTCAAGCTTTTAAAACATCCATTTCCTTCCGCGAAGCACACGTATCACTTCAAATTGTTTTACTACATAGAAACTGTGAAGTATATCCGAATTGTAGTCCCAAGGCACGTTGAGAGTATAATTCTGATGACGAAATGTGGTTCTGAAGGCAAATGAGGCAAGTTAACCACTATATGTAGTGGTTTTTGGGCAAAAAATAAGCAAAAAACGGGCTGAAAAAGTGCATTTTTCGGCCCGTTTTTTTGATGGTTTTTATAGATGACATTAGGGATTTTTGTAGTATGGTGATAATCCAGCCAATTTATTAAGAAACAATTCAGCGACAAAAAAATTGTTCTTAAAGCAACTCTGGAGTGACATCTTTCATTTGTTCTGTAATTTCGCTAATATCGTCAAATTCATATTCAATACTTTGTGTAGCTGTTTTTTTCCTTTCACATGAGGTGAGGTCAAAAATATCTTCGCTAGAAGTCTTAAACGGGAGAGGTGGAAACGGTACATTCATTATATGGTGATACGATGCGTCTTTTAGTGTCGGGACCTCAATTAAATAAGAAAAGCAACCATAAGTTAGACTAAAGAGCAAATAGGGGCCCTGCCAGATATTCGGTTTTCGTTTGTATAAAATGCAACAAGGATACTTTGTAACATTAAAGCCAGGGATCATCTTATACCTTACCAAGAGTTTTTTTTCATCAGAATAGAAATTGACATGCCTTTTCTCCATTATCCAGCTAATAGTTCTAACAAAATTATTGATCTCTGCTTCAGGCATTATGCTAATAGCCATCTTAACAAAACACTTAAAAACCGCTATCGGGATATATGAAGGAATTGTTCCGGTACGAATTAATTTTTTCGTCTCAGCATTAAAAGTAGTAGTGATGTCATCAGTTGTGTCATTCATAACAAATATTTTGTCTGAACCATCAACACTTTTCCAAATTGCTTTTGATTTGCCGCCTTTGGATTGATAAATAGGTACACCTTTTTTACCTGATATATTGGTAGCGTTATGATAAAAATTAAAAAAATTGGCATATTCGCTTTCGAGTTGTCTTGCAAATAGTTTATTGCATTTATCACATTCATAATATGATACTAAGAAATGATTACCTGTAGATTCCGGAAGGGCATGAGCAATTTTCTCAAACGCTACTTCCGGCTCGCCTTTTCCGCAAAATCGACAAACTTTATGTTCAACACTCCCAAGATAAAAAAAGTCTGTATAATTCAACAACTTAAAATCTAAAACGTCATAGCGACGTTCATAAAAATCAAAAAGTTTAGGATCGATGTCCTTAACATCTAAATAAAAGTTATGCATACTGCAACCTCTCTCTTTCAGGATACTTTTATTATACAACAAATTATAGAGTACCCCATGTGGATGATCTATTTATAATGTTTATATTGAGGAATTCAATTATATTTGGTATAATTAGACAACAGAGGACCAAGCATCTTTCCTTGAATTTAAATAGCAATCGGTATATGTAAATCCGTGCAGGGCAATTCCTTGCACGGATTTATTAAAAATTGGAAATTCATTTTATAGCAATGTAATTTTCGATAGAGGTTAGAGCCATGTGAATGGGTGTACCAATGAAGTGGTTACATTATAGCATCCTTATAACAATAAATCTTTGGGGGTGGTTTTATATGAAATCTGTTTTACTCGGCAATGGAATTAATATTCAATTTGGTGGCAAAGCATATTCCAATGATTTTATCATGAAGCGGATCATATTCAACGCCAGAGCAAATAAATATGATCCTTTGTTTAACGGCCTGATTTTAGGTAAAGACATTGAGGGCATCTTCAGAGCCTTCATTGATATTGCAAACAAAGCACGGAACGGTGATTATGACGGAACCGGAATTTCCGATGACCGAGAAGCTATTGAGGATTTCAAGAACAGATATACTGCCCCCATTACGAAATATTATGATATCATGCTTGAGGACTGGTTCTTGCTGATTCGGTTATTCTTTATTACGAATGCTGACATTAAAGACCAATGGCAGTCAGTGAAACAAGGATTTGAGCGTATGATCCTTGATGCGATCTATAACGATGGGATGATCACCAACGTCCATCAAAATATGAATAAAAATGTGAAGCGTTTTTTTGCTGGCTTTAATCATATTTTCTCGCTCAATTATGATTGCAATCTCGAAGCGTTGACAGGTAGACACGTGCTTCATCTCCACGGAAATTATTCCGTCCTCGCTGACAGCGAAAACCCCGATATTGTTGAAGGGTATATCCGCCAACAGGCTGGGCAGTTAGTTGTCATCGATGAGTTCCGACATTGCTTTTGCAATGCGTTGCTGGATTATAGCGGCGAACTTAAATTCAGACGAGCGTCAAACATCAAAAAAGCCACCGAAGAAATGGATCGCTGGCTTGAGCTGTCGAAGCGAGATGAGGCAGAATATGAAAAGCAAATTGCACTTCTGAAAGAAAAGAACGAATGTGCTTTTCAATTTGTCAGGACGTATGTTCAGCCCCACGCTCTGAAAGTCGGTACGGATTATCATTTTGACGAGTTATTAAAATTAGAGGGAGAACTGCATATCATTGGACTGTCTCCGAATAATGACAGCCACATATTCAGGTGCATAAACGAAAGCAAGTTAGAGAAAATTTATTTTTACTATTTTCCTGAAACAGACAAAGTAATCCCCGTCACCAAACCCTATGAATTATTGCGCGTCGAAAATTTATGGGAATCATTAGATGCTAAAAAGAAAAAATACAACTTCCGCTATCCCATACCGAATAACCCCGAGGTGGATAAGTTCATCGAAGTGTTCAATGCGTTGTCGTTTGATCCAATTCCTAAGAAGAAAATCATCGACGAAATAAATTCGATCCCACAGTTTGAAGCGAATAGGCTGTTTGCAATCGTAAGAAAAAAGCTGGAAGAGCAAAAGAATCTTGGAAATCCTAAAAGCGAAGATGAGCTGATTCGGGACTTTGGAGAGATTAGCCGCATAGGGCTGCGTGAAGGGATTTTGCCTTCATCTCTGTTTATGCTCTACATAATGAGTTATAAAGGTTAAAGTAGGTGGATACTTTATGAAAAATTTTATCCAAACTATAAAAGGAATAAGTACCGAAAAGCTTATACATCAATTTGCTGAAATATCCGTTGATATGTGCAAGAAGCAAGAATATTTACATAATATTGATGTTCCAATCATTCAAGGGAATATGAAGAGAACTATGACAGTTCAATTGTCGGCATGGGACATTCATGGAATTCAGTATCATGCGATTTGCTACAGTAATGATTATAGGAATTCAACCACAGTTTATACTGTTGGGCAGATTGTTGATCTCTATCGCCAATTTGAAAACCAGGAATCTCCTGCGGAGGAACTGCGAAAAGCCGATCTCAGCGGTGTTTTTAAAATACTTTTTGGACTGGTTTCTGAGCAATTACCTTTTCAAAACATGGGCTGGATATATGAAAACTTCAATAGAAATTTTCATATATTAGTGGCCTCAGATAAAGTAAACAGAAACCTTAAGATTGGCCTGGAGCAAATAATCAGAGAAAAATTCGGTTGGTCAATTGATGAATACATATCTGTGCAGTTAATCGTATATTGGCTATGTATGCAGCACTGTGATCCGCTTACTGCGCCGGAGAAAATATATAGAAAACAGAATGATACGGTGTTAACCAAAGAGAATATTGAAAAATATATCAAATATTATTCGTGCAACTATGATGATGTGCGACATTCTCCGATTAAAAAACAAATTTTCTACTCAAAGCCATTCATTCATACTGATAAATCCGGAGCATATATCGCTTCAAATTTCTATTTAGTGTTCTGGATGATCAGTAATAGCCTTTATTGGTTGATGAGAGATTATTACAACGATTTAGGTAGCCAGGCGTTTGTCAATGCTTTCGGGACAATGTTCGAAGACTATCTAAAAGAACTGGCCGAGAAGCATTTTCTACCAGAACAATGGAAATCCATCCCTACTATGAAAAAGAAAAGCGCTGATTATTATTTTGATTTAGAAGATGCAATATTGGTTATTGAGCAAAAGGCCTCATTAATCCGCATATCGGCAAAGCAGCAGACACCGGATTTAAATGCTTTAAACATTTTTTTTACTAACGCAATTACAGAGGCATATAAACAAATTCAAGCAACTTGTTCAGAAATCAGACTGTCAAAACCGATTATTAAAATAATACTTTTATATGAAACAATTGAAAATACTCACTTAATTGAAGCAGCTTTACCGGAGATATTTGGAACTGACGATAGTTGTTATATCATGACCATATTGGAGCTTGAGATATTGTTTCATTTGTGGTCAACAGATAAAGATAAATGCCTTGAGCTGTTGCTAAAAATGCTGTCAGGAAAAAAAGAAGACACAATGCAAAGCTGCAGCATCTCAAAAATTTACAAAGATATGGGGTTATATGCTCTGCATGGTATTGCCAGAGAGCTAGACTATTTTGAGAAAGCACTTGAAAATTTGGGGAAAGAATTGGATAAGACATATGAAGAATTGGAAGTGAAGCAATAGTGATCTGTGCTTATTGTGAGCAAGAAGCAAAAGGAACAAAAGAGCATATTATTTCCTGTGCCATATTAGATATTTTCCCTGAGTGCTTTGCCACTATAGATAATCTTAGAGGCAAAATCCACTTGGGAGATCCGATGGTAAAAGACGTGTGCGCGAATTGCAATAACAATAGAATTTCTTATATTGATTCGTCTGCAAAATCGATAGTATCTGATTATTTTGTTCAGAAATATGAAAAAGACGATATATTGGATTTTACTTACGACTACACTTTACTTCAAAAAATGCTCTTGAAATATGCATTTAATGATTTGCGTTCACGTAAAGATGATACTTACTTCTTTACACAAAATATCTTAGACTTCTTGATGAATAAAAATATAGTTGATCCGTTGAGAAATGTTACAGTATTAGTCGGTCTTGCTGTCAATACTTCGCCTGCACCCGACTATATGTTCGGTAATAATAAAATTCGATGGGGCAAAAATCCTGCCTTTCTTTCGAATAGTATTATTGAACATATAAATTATGAAACAGGAGAAATTCGTCATAGAAGTGAAAATCCACGTCAAGAATTTAAGAAGATGAGCTTTTCCTATATATTTAGATTTAATAGCGGACAGTTTTTGCTAATTTGTTGGGATGATGATATTTCTGATGATGATTTGAAAACAAATAATGTGATATTGCAGTGTCAATATCCATATACCATTCTTAGTAGTCAAGGACATCACACCCTATCAAGGTGTACAAGCGAAACAACATATCATTTTGAAATGCTAATTGACGTAAGCTGGGGACAAGGAATTTTTGACGATGTTACTTGGATGCGTGGCACTTATACAGATAAAAGCCAACAGGATCTTAAGGAAATAGCAAGACGTTGGCAAAAAGAAGAAGAGGACTTAGCTAAAAGGTTCCCAAGATAGATTTACTACGAGCGCAATCTATACCATAATATGAGCATAAGCGGAAATTTGAGTGGCATCTTTTATTACCTAACTTCTCAAAATTTTAGGTAGTAAAAGATGCCATGCGGTCAAACCCGTATGGCATTTACCTTTTTGGGGGATTCGGCCCCCGATTTTTTGCCCTTCAATTTTAGAGATGACAAACGACTTCTTTGGCATTCTGAAGGGATTTGAACCTGCGTGAATAACTGACATAAAAAATGAGCGGGGTATTTTCTAAGCGAAGATACCCCGCTTTTTTTATTCCCTTTTTTAGATTCTCAAATTAAAAAGAATGGAGGAAATCAAAATGGCAAACGAAACAATGCGCATCTTCTTACCGCTGACGATCTTCACCTATCCTCGGTATAACTGCTCGGAGGATGAGCGAGAGGACATTTCATCCAGGGAAGCGGTGGCATATGAGGATCAAATTCTCGCTGCTATTGCTAAGGAGAACCGACACTTTGAAAATGATCGGGGTCTCGCCGAGTACATCCATGACGAAGCTCTCAATAAAAAGGTGTATAGTCTGATCCCATCTGTGGAAGTTGTCGACGGCGAGCTGTGGGGAGTTATGACCGCAGGGCTTAAAGAACCCCTCTCTGGCGAAGAAACAGCCGAGCTGTTAGAATTTGTGACTGGTCAGGCGAGTGACGGTTATGGCGAAGGATTTGAACAGAGGCCCATCAAAACTCCTGACGGTGAGATTTACACCAGCTTCTGGAATCATGAAAACTATTCTCTCAAGCTTGAACAGGATATGAAAAACAATTCGCCTGACCTCGGATACGGAGGCCTGGTGATGCGATGAATGAAAAAGTGAACGGATAAATAGCGCTCTTTGGTTTCTTGTGAAGCTGGAGGGTGCTTTTTTATTACAGCAGATTGCTGTGAGCAATACAACTGAATAAAAGAACGAAAAGGCGCTGTCTTACAAAAGGCAGCGCCTTTTTTGTTTTTCCGAGAAAGGAGCTGAACCATGAATCATGATGTAACACCAGAAGAAAAAACAGTCACAGGAGTATGCGATCCGCCGATTAAGTATTCCTTACCTCTGCCCAAAGATCTCGATCGTTGTACAGGATGTCCTTATCCCCGAGTCGGCTTCATCTGCTGGAGTCCGGACGGCTCCTGCATGAAAACCGAGGTTGATAAATTCAGCCGTCCAAGCAAAGGCAGGTGATGAAAATGAACAGCATCATCAGCTGGGTGGGCGGCAAAAAAGCACTGCGGGACTTGATCTACCAGCGGATGCCAAAAGAATTCGGACGGTATATTGAAGTCTTCGGCGGCGGGGGCTGGGTGCTGTTCGGACGGACACCCGACGCCGCCATGGAGGTCTACAACGACTTTAATTCTGACCTTGCGAATCTTTTTCGTTGCGTCCGCGACCGCCCCTTCGCTCTACTAAAGGAGCTGAATTTCCTTCCGCTGAACGGGCGGGATGAATTCATTGTCTTGAAAAGGTATCTGGAGAAGGAGGAATTTACAAACGAGTACCTGCGAGAGGAACTGGAGCTCGCTGAGCGGTATCTTTCGGAACTGCAGTATGAAGAAATCAAGCTAATCCTTTTGGAAAACGCGCAGATGAACGATGTGAAACGCGCCGCCGCTTTTTACAGACTCATCCGCTTAAGCTATGGAAGCGGATGCACCAGCTATGGCTGCCAGCCCTTCGACATCCGTAAAACCTTTCACCTTCTCTGGCAGGGCAGCCGGAGGCTTAAGGATACGGTCATTGAGAACAAGGACTTTGAAGAACTGATAAGGCAGTATGATCGTGAGAATGCCTTCATCTACTGTGACCCGCCATATTATCAGACGGAAGGACACTACGCTGTGGAATTCAAAAAAGAAGATCATGTGCGGCTCCGAGATAACCTGGCGGCCTGCCAGGGCAAATGGCTGGTGAGCTATAACGACTGCGCTTATATCCGGGAGTTGTACGAGGACTATCACATTGAAGCGGTCAGTCGAATCAACAACCTCGCCCAGCGGTATGACAACGGCTGCGAATATGCCGAAGTCCTAATCTCCAATTACGATACCGGTGAACGACTGAGGGACATGCCGACCCAGTTGGGGCTATTCGACCTCGCCTGTTTTAACGGCATGGAATAACTAATCTAAATCTATTAGGAGGGTCAATATTATGAAACTGATTGAAATGCGTACATTCGTAGACAAACAAGGCAGCATTATCCTGCCGGGCGAGGCGCTTGGCACGGTGGGATTGAAGCCCGGCGACGAGTTGCGTGTCACTCTCGCTGTGGGGCAGGAAGAAACAGAAAACATATGCCCGCAGCTTGTCATTACGCCACAGGGCGTGGAAGTTGCGGTGCAGCTGACCGGCTGGCGGGAGGACGATGAGGAAGGCGACCTGACTCTGACTAACGATCTTCTACAAGCGGCGGAGATTCCGGCGGACAGTGATCTGGAGATCGTCTGCACAGCCGGAGCCATTGTCATTATGGAATCGGATGTTCTGGACAACCTGCCTGACGAGCTCCGTGAGCTCTTCGGCGAGCTTGGCATCGACCCCGGCACAGTTCGGGAGGTTATGAGAAAGGACGGATATTTTATATGAAAGCTAAACCCATTTATAAAATCATTGACGGCAAGGGCCGCGTCCTGATTCCCAAGGAGCTTCGAGCAGCTTCCGGCATGGATTACGGAGATATTGTGAAGCTGAATATCCATCAGGGCGTCGTCACTGCAAAGAAGGTGGATCTCATTGAGGTAGGCGACCAGTCGCCAGAGGCGGTGGAAGCCTTTGTCCATGCCGCCATCCGCGAGATGCCAGAAGATACACAAATCACACTTGCAGCCAGATTGCTCGAACTTATCGAGCAGAGAAAGGGGCGGCGTCATGAGTGAGAAGACATTGTTTACTCAGGAGGACTGCATGCAAACCGGATATGACATGTCCATTAACGGAAAGGTTATTGTACTTCATCCGTCCTCATTGCCGGAGGAATTCCGGAATGCGAAGTACCAGATGTACTTCTGTACAGGAGGAAACGGCAGCAATCCGAATCCCATCGGCCGCTACATCTTCACAGTATCCCTGGCGGAAGGAGAAAAACTTCGCTGGAATAGGAATGACATTCTTGGCATTCTAAAGCCTGAACTCCTTCCTGAATATGCACAGCTGCAGCTCTCGCAAATCCGTCCAAACGGTTCACTGGATCTGAAAAATAATGAACCGCAGTACAGCGGTTATTGTTTTCTGCCGGACGGACGCTACACCTCCGGTGTAGGGCTATGTAGTGACAAGGAGGTGATAGATTACATCGAGATGCAGAAGGAATACCAGCACAGGGTGATGATCTGCGACCGTGAAGATTTCTGTGTATTTGAGATGATTGCGGGACAGATCGTCCATCCATTGCCGGAAACCATGGAGGCCTACCGAAAGGAAAAACAGGAGCAAGGCAGAATGGAAATGAAGCTATGAAACCTATAGGGACTTAAAGCCGGGGTCAGGTTGCTGATTCCGGCCTTGTCATTGTTAAAACCAAAAAGAAAGGACTGAAAACCCATGAAACAAAAAGGAAAACGCATCGGCATTCTCGCCCTTGTTCTCATCCTTCTGGTGTGCGGCGGAATCTATACGGCATACCGCCTGCATCCGGAAGCCTTCATCCGGCAGGATGAAATCATCACACGCGGTGAGTTTGCCGCCATTCTGGTGCGGGATATACCGCTGGATACCGCAAACGCGGCGAAAGACCCACCCAGCTTTCCTGACATCGACGGCCACTGGTCGGAGAAAAACATTGAGGCACTCATCGACGCCGACATCATTGACCCTGCTGATTATCCGGACGGCTTCCATCCTGATGACCCTATAACCCGCGCTGAGATCATCAAGATGCTCGTGCGGATCAGCGGAATGGATGACGAAGCGAAAAACACGCAGGGACACAGCGGCTATGAGGATCAGGATGCCATTAACGATGAGGACAAAGGATACCTCATTGTCGGCCGTGAGGACGGTATCATAGGAGAAACGGACGATAACAAAATCCATCCTAATGATCCGGTGACCAAGGGAGAAGCCGATGACCTGATCGACAAGGTTACACCGGAAACCCCCACACCGCCACCGGTCACACCAACTCCAACGCCTCCTTCACAAACTCCGACCCCGGAGCAGCCGACACCCACGCCAACGAATCCGGATGATGAGCAGCCGACTCCAACACCCACGCCAACGAATCCTGGCAATAACTCCGGTGGCGGTTCAGGAGGCGGCTCATATTATTATCCGGATGCGGAGGTACGGTTTGAGTTTCCCGCCATAGCACATACCGATACGGAAATCAAAGTGATGCCCGTGTGGAAATACATGAGCAGCTTCTCGTGGTCGCTGACCAAAACTGATGTGGACGGCTCCCAACATCCTGTAGAACTGAAAGATGCCGTCAGCGGTACTCTCGGATTAGAGGGCGGTACTATCAGGTTTAATCAGGATGGGCAATACACATTGACCGCCAAGGCAAAGAATGTAATTGGAAAAGAAACTGTGCTGTCCAAACAGATCACAGTCTATCCGGTCATCGATCTGAGCTTTGACCTTCCGGAAACGACTCACACGGACAAATCGGTTACTCTCACCTTCCAGCTGGAAAAACTCTATGGACACGACATTGTATGGACAGCAGCAAAAGACGGGGAAACCGTTCAGCCGGCCGACATTCTCAACGGCGAGCTTGGGAGCGAAGGCGGCACTTTTGTGTTCAAAGCAAAGGGCGAATATACACTTACCGCTGCCATCACGGATGACACCGGACGAGTCTTTATCCATACAGAAAAAACAAAAGTCTATCCGGTGGCTGGAATTGCTTTTGAGCTTCCAGCAGCCTCCCATACGGATACAACTCTTGAGGTTTCAACAACACTGACAGAAGCGGACGGACTTACTGTAGCTTGGAACCTTACCAAGAACGGTGAAACTGCTGTGCTTGCCGATGAACTGGAAGGTTCCCTGACCAATGACGGCGGGAAAATTCGCTTCAAGGACAAAGGCGTGTATATGCTCACCGGAGCGATCACCGATGAAACCGACAGAATCTTTGAAACCTCTAAAACCATCACCATCTACCCGGTAGGTTCCATTGGTTTCTATGTGCCGGAAATCACCCATACAGACAAGGCTGTCCGCGTGGAGAGCCGCTTCGAAAACCTTGGAGAAGCCGCAATCCAATGGTCGCTGACCAAGGATGGAGAGGCTGTCACCTTAACCGATGCGGTCCTGGGGGAATTGACTAACGAGGGCGGCTCCATCTTCTTTAAAGAAAAAGGCGAATATGTTCTGAAAGCAGCTTTTACAGATCCTGCTGGCAGGACGTATAGCTACACAGCACCGGTTAAGGTCTATCCTGTTCCCAGCATTTCTTACAAGCTGCCTGAAACCGCCTACACCGATACCATTGTCAGTGTAATTCCAGAAATCTTGGAATTAGGCAGCCTAAAAGTTGAATGGCTGTTAGAGAACGGCTTCGGATTCCAGGATTCTGCGACTTATGTCGATGGAACTCTGGAAAACAGCGGCGGTTCCATCCGATTCAAGCACGCCGGTACCTATGAGCTGATCGCCCGAATCACAGATGAAACCGGGCGGGTATTTCTGTTTGAAAACGGCGGCAGGATCGAAGTCCTGCCGGTGCAGAACATTTCCTTCGAGTTTCCTGAATCGACCCACACCGACCGCACTGTTGATCTCCGGACCCGCGGCAACAACAATGTGCTGCCGGTGGAATGGTCGCTTACCAAAGACGGAGAGACTGTGGATATTTCCGATGCTTTGGGGGGTACGCTGAACGCCTACGGCGGAAAAATACAGTTTAAAGATGTCGGAAGCTATACCCTGACGGCCTCCATGACGGACGCACTTGGCAGGGTGTTCTCCTATAGTGCATCCACTACGGTCTATCCGATCCCGTCAATTTCACTCAGCGTTCAGCATACCTGGCATGCCGGAGATGCTGGAACTGTCAGTGTCAGCGGCACGGACTTGGAGAATCTCACTGCGGGCTGGACAATCATCCAGGGTGATGGCGGCGCACAGCCGTATTACATCTACTCCTCCGGCACTCTGACTAAAACAGGCGGCAGCCTGACCTTCCCGGCAAAGGGTCAGTACGAGCTGATCCTCACTATGACGGACCCCACCGGCCGAACCTTTACCAGAAGCCGGTGTATTACGGTCTATCCCATTCCTTCAATTTTACTCAGCGTATCGCAGACCTGGCACGCCGGCGAGTCTGGAACGGTCAGCGTCAGCGGCACGGATCTGGAAAACCTCACTGCGGACTGGTCTGTCATTCAGGGAAATAGCGACGTGAAGCCTTATTCAGCCTATGCCTCCGGGACTCTGACCAAAGAGGGCGGCAGCCTGACCTTCCCGGTGAAGGGACAGTACGAGCTGATCCTCACTATGACGGACCCCACTGGCCGTGCCTTTACCAGAAGCCAGAGCTTCACGGTTTATCCCATCCCGTCTGTTTCACTCAGCGTCCAGCAGCACTGGTACGCTGGTGAACCTGGAACAGTCAGCGTCAGCGGCACAGATTTGGAGAATCTTACTGCAGACTGGACGGCTATTCAGGGAAGCAGCAGCGCGAAGCCTTATTCTGCATATGCCTCCGGGACCCTGACCAAAGCAGGGGGCAGCCTGACCTTCCCTTCGAAAGGACAGTATGAACTGATCCTCACCCTGACAGACCCCACCGGCCGAACCTTTGCCGGAAGTCAGAGCTTCACGGTGTACCCCATTCCAACCATGAGCATTGGCGTACCATCGCTGACCTACAGCGGCGAGTCTATGGCAGTCACTGCCTCCGGTACTGAGCTGAGCGGAGCATCCGTTGACTGGCTCCTTTCGGTGGATAACGGCGAGGCAAAGCCCTACACGGAATATGCAACCGGCTCCCTTGGGACCAGCGGCGGCACTCTGCGGCTCTATACGGATAAAACCATTTCCGTGAAGCTGCGGGCGGTGGTCACCGATACCAACGGGCGTAAATTCAACTTCACCTCCAATGCAGGAACGGTCAAACCCATTGCCAGCTTCCCGTTTACGGTTCCGTCCTCCGCTCATATCGGCTCCGGCTTTTATGTTTCCCTGCCGGGAACATCCGGACTGGAGGGCAGGACTCTTAATTGGTCGCTGACCAAGGGCGGAAACACGGACAGCTATACCGGAAGCCTCTCAAACAGCGGCGGAACCATTGCTATCCAAAGTACCGGAAGCTATGTCCTGACTGCAAGCACCACCGACAGCGCCGGCAGAAACTTCAGCTATTCGCAGAACATCACCATCACCAACAATGCACCGAATAAGCCGACCGGAAGCGCGTCGGTAACCCGAACCGCAAAGGATAGCAAGCTGCTGGTTAACCTCTCAGCCTATGCCAGCGATCCGGACGGCGATGCTGTGAGCCTGGAATACTCCGGCAACACAGCAGACAGCTACTATGCCGTAGGTACCCAAACCGTGTGGGTTCGAGCAAAGGACGCGTGGGGGCTATATTCCGACTGGACGGGCATCACCTTTACAGTAACAAACTCCGCGCCTACAACGCCGGTGATTACCCGTACTCCTGACGGTAACAGCATTGCCCCCGGTGTGGCAATTACCATTTCCGCCTCCAGCACAGACCCCGATGGCGATGCCATCACCTATATATGGGAAGGACGCCCGGCGCAGACCAGCACTGCCTATCCCCTCGGTAAGAATGTGGTGCGCGTGAAGGCTGTGGATTCCACCGGAGCCGAGTCGCCCTGGGCGGCTATCGTGTTCTTTATCGCCGACCCCAATCACGGCGGCGGCATGACACTGACCGGTCCGGAGTCCGTCATTCTGGAACAGGGTATCGCGGGAGCGACCATTACCAATTACACCTTTACAGTGCCGCCTGTCGATGGACACAGCGGTCAGGACTATGGACGTGTCCGCGGCTACAACATATTGACCGGACAATGGGATCAGCTGGACTACGGCACAACCACTAACGGTATTACCTTCAGCCGTTCATTATCACCGGGACTCTATAGCCAGCTTGAGTTCTACTATTATACCAATCACGATTGCATGTACAACAAAAGCAATATCACTTATTCTGTCACCTTCTATTTTCAGTAATACTCCGGCAGTCCTGCCGGGAAAGGAGGAAGTGTTATGAACGGTATTCAGATTAAGAACAACCGCATCCTTTACTACGGCAATACAGCCGGCTATATCGAAAAGGACAGGGCCATTGTTGACCCGATGTTTCAGAACGAGGAACTCCGGTCCTATCTCACAGAGAAAAAAGGACTGGAGCTGGAGTGGAGAAACGGCACATTTGCACGGATGGCAGAGGGAAAGATCGATCCGGAAGGCAACCTGCAGGTTCTGAAAAAATGCAGGGTCCATCAGCTCAAGCCTGATGTGGATGTAATGATGAAATTCATCGGGTATGACGAGCTGCTGGAGCACTTCGGAGAACCTGACCCAGACAACTACCGCGTGGTCTATGACGGCGAGGTGGAAACCAATAATCTGGAGGAACTCTTCGCTAAGTTTAATCTTGACCATCCGCTCGGCTATGAGGGACACAGCCTTTCCATGTCGGATGTGGTGGAGCTGTATGATGATTCCGGCAGCTCTTTCCACTATGTTGACCGATTCGGATTTAAGGAAATCCCCTTTCAGCCACAGGAGCAGGAGTTGTACCAGGGACCGACGATGAGCCTGTAACACCATCAATCACAGCCGGAAGGCTGTTTTTTTAACTCACAAATTTTAAAGGAGGAAACATCCATGAGCAAAGCACAAGCTACCGCCAAAGCTCCGCAGGAATCTGCGCAAACCGCCGCGGAGCAGCCTCTGCCCATGAAGGTGGATGTGAAGATCGGCTCCATCCGTCCGGAAGGCAATATCAAGGCTTACGCGTCCATCAACCTGAATGACTGCTTCGCCATTCGCAACGTGAAGGTGGTGGACAGCTCCAAGGGGCTGTTCATTGCCATGCTCAGCTACAAGTCGGGAAACGGCGAGTACAAGGACATTTGCTTCCCGGTTACCAAGGAATTCCGGGAGCAGCTGAACAATGCGGTCATTGACGCCTACCATCAGGCCCTCACCCAGAGTCAGAGCCAAAACCAGCAAAAGGCGGCGGATAAACCGTCTTTGGAACAGGCACCGGAGCAGAGCGCCGGTATGCAGATGGCGGGACTATAAGCCCTGCGATCTTTGTTACTCGACCACTAAAACAAACATATTGGAGGTAAATCATAATGAAAAAATTCCTGTACACAATGAAGAGAAAGTTTTCCTTCACCTTGAAAAAAGTTAAGGCTCAGCTGACATTAAAGTACCTGATGACAAAATCATTACTCTGCTCCCAGCGAGGGGAGGGCTTTGTGGATACCGCCATTAAAATTTTAATGGCAGTGGTCATCGGTGCCCTCGTCCTTGCCGGCCTGTACGCACTGTTTGGTGAAACTGTCCTGCCGACCTTGAAACAGCGTATTATTGACATGTTCAACTTTGGAAACTGATATGCCGCTTCTCTTGCAGGGCGGTTTTTTTATTGCCCTTTTGTCTGCAGCCTCCCTTTGGGATCTTAAAAAAAGGATCATCCCCGACACCATTTGTGTGTTCATCGCCCTGACAGGATTGTTCATATTTGAACCAATTAGACTGCTCGGTATTTTTGCCGCCATACCGTTTCTGCTCGCCGCCCTGATCTGGGATGGCATAGGCGGCGGGGATATCAAGCTTATGGCGGCTGCGGGGCTGGTGCTGGGCCTACAAAAGAGCATGGCCGCCATAATTATGGGTTTAACAGCCATGCTGGTATTCCATGCAATCTATACACTGATCCAAAGGCTGCGCGGGAGGAATGCTCCAAAGGCATACCCTCTCGCGCCTTTTCTTTCTCTCGGCTGCCTTGCAGCATATTTCTTAATTTAAGGAGGAACACCCTATGAGTTTTCTTAAAAACCGCACAGTGTTGGGCGTCATCTGCATTGTGCTGTCTTTGCTTATTTGTTTTGCCCTGACTCCGCTGTTCAACCAGACTGTATCGCAGAAAACATCCATAGTCCGGGTAGTAAAGGATATAAAGTGCGGCGATCAGATCACCAAGGATATGGTGCAGACCGTGGAGGTGGGCGGTTACAACCTACCTGAAAACATAATGAAGCAGGCTGATTCGGTCATCGGCAAGTATACCATTGCGGATCTGTCTCCCGGTGACTATATTATTTCCACCAAGCTGACCGATGTCCCCGCCGCGGAGAACGCCTATTTATACAGCTTGAACGGTAATAAGGAAGCTATTTCCGTAAGCATCAAAAGCTTCGCCCAGGGTCTGTCCGGCAAGCTGATTTCCGGCGACATCGTGTCTGTCATCGCTCCCGATTATAGGAAACAGGGATCTACTGTAATCCCTCCGGAGCTGACCTATGTCGAGGTCATCGGCGTAACGGCCAGTACAGGTTATGACACTGATTCAGAGCAGTCTTCCGGGGATGAGGATACAGACAAGAACGAGGATGAAAAACAACTTCCTGCCACCGTGACGCTTTTGGCATCTCCGGAGCAGGCAAAGATCCTTGCGGAGCTGGATGCGGACGGCAAGCTTCATCTTTCCCTTGTTTACAGAGGCGCCAAGGAGAACGCCGCCAAATTTATTGAGCTTCAGGATAAGGTGATCCAAGCACTGTATCCAGTTCCCGCTGCACAAACAACTAATGTACAAGCACAATCCCCTCCGCACAATACAGTCACGGAGACTGAAAATACTGTTCCGGAAGCCGGAGGTGAGTAATTTGCTCAACTTCATGAAAGGGAGCATCTTCTCCCGAAAGCAATTAGAATCAATGCAGGAGGAACCGGAACAGGATGTGCAGGTGCTGGCGGTATGGGGCAGCCCAGGCAGCGGAAAAACCACGGTCAGTGTACGCCTTGCCAGGTATCTGGCGGACCACAAACACAACGTTGTGCTGCTGTTATGCGATATGACCACCCCAATGCTGCCCTGCATCTGCCCACCTGCAGAGCTGGAATGCGAGAGATCCCTCGGAAGCATCCTCGCAGCAACCCATATCAACGATACGCTGATCAAGCAAAACTGTGTTACCCATAAAAAATTGAGCTATCTCACAATGATCGGCATGCTCAAGGGCGAGAATGTGTTCACCTATCCGCCGTATACCCAGAAGCTGGCGGCCGAGCTCATTGATCATCTGCGGGACGTCGCTCCATACATCATCATTGACTGCGGCAGCTCCATCGCCAACGACATCCTGTCGGCGGTTTCCCTGCTGGAAGCAGACACGGTGCTGAGACTGGTCAACTGCGATCTCAAGTCCATCAGCTACCTGTCGTCGCAATTGCCGCTCCTCAAGGATCAGAAATGGGATGCGGATAAGCAGTATAAGGTGGCCTCCAACATCAAATCCAATCAGGCTGGAGAGCATATCGAGCAGGTGCTCGGGTCTGTCTCTTTCAAGCTGCCGCACTCGGATGAGCTTGAAAACCTGGCCCTTGCAGGAAACACGCTGGGAGAACTGGCTCTCAAAGACAGCCGGAGCTTTCGTACTGAGATCGCAAAGATTTCAAAGGAGGTGTTTGGCGTATGAGTAAGAAGAACCGCAGGCGGTACGCCGCCAATATACCGATGCATTTGGCGCCGGTACTGGATGGCACCTCAAAGGAAAAAGGTGAAAAGTCACCTACCATCAGCATGACAGGTAACCAAAGCCTGTTTTTTTCATCTGATGGGGTCGCAAGGGAATTTGGCCCGGTCTTGCATGAAGTGCAGGAGTACATCTCCAGTAAATACGCGACGCTGATCACCAGTGGAGGAACAGAAGAAGTGAAGGCGCAGGTCAAACGGTACATCACCAAATATGTACAGGATTACCGCATCGCTGTTGCAGGTATGACACAGACGCAGCTGGTGGATGCCCTGTATACCGAAATGGCGGAGTTTTCGTTTCTGACTAAATACATTTTCGGCGCCGGTATTGAGGAAATAGACGTCAATGCCTGGAATGACGTCGAGGTACAATACAGCAGCGGCATCACCAAGAAGTTGGATGAACACTTTGACAGTCCGGAACATGCCATCAACGTGGTGCGCCGTATGCTCCATGTGTCAGGAATGGTGCTGGACAACGCCAGCCCGGCAATCCTGGGACATTTGAGTAAAAATATCCGCATCGCTGTGCTGAAAACTCCGCTGGTGGATGAGGATGTAGGCGTAGCAGCTTCCATTCGTATCGTGAATCCGCAAAGCATGAGGAAGGATGACTTTATCCGCGGTGGGACCGCCACCGAGCCGATGCTGGGTTTTCTGTCGGAATGCCTGCGATACGGCATCTCCATCTGTGTGGCAGGCGCGACCAGCTCCGGGAAAACCACTTTGGCAGGCTGGCTGCTGACCACCATACCGGATAACAAGCGTATTTTTACCATTGAAAATGGTTCGCGCGAACTGGCGCTGGTACGGCAAGATGATGGAATGGTCTGTAACAGTGTCATCCACACGCTGACCCGCATGAGTGAAAACGAGAAACAGAACATTGATCAGGACATCCTGCTGGACATGGCGTTGCGTTTTAATCCGGAAATCATCTGCGTTGGAGAGATGCGCGGACCGGAAGCCTATGCCGCCCAGGAGTCCGCCAGAACCGGTCACACGGTGCTGACCACCATCCACTCCAATAGCTGCGAAGCCACATGGCGCCGCATGGTTACCTTGTGCAAACGGAAATATGACATGGCGGACAACACTCTCATGGATCTGGTAACAGAGGCATTCCCCATAGTGGTTTTTGCAAAGCAGTTGGAAAACAAACAACGCAAGCTGATGGAGATTATGGAATGCGAAATTCTGCCGGATGGCAGTAGAAACTACCGGAGCCTGTTCCAATTCAAAATCACTGAAAACCGTGTAGAGGATGGAAAATTCATCGTGAGCGGCCAGCACAGTGCAGTACAGGAGATTTCCCAGAGTCTGCAGAAGCGCTTTCTTGAAAATGGTATGCCCCAGGATACATTAAAACAAATCCTATCTATGGGAGGTGCCATACGATGACCGCAATTCTTTTAATTGCATGTGCCGGTCTTATCACCGGCGCCTTTCTGCTGATGAGACTCTCGCCTCTGGAATTTACCGGCGGCCTGTTTGGGTTCCTGACTCGTAAAAACAAAAGCATCCGGGCAGAAATCAACGAGGCTACCCGTCGTAAAAAAACATCCTTCCTTCGCCGGGAAATTGCAGAAGTGCAGGAGATTCTCACAATCACCGGACGTAGCAGCCGCTTTTCTCTCGTCTGCGCGGCGTCTCTTCTGTTCTTTGCTGCGGGCGCCAGTCTAGCTATTCTGATTGGCAATATGTTCCTTGTTCCTGTGCTGGCTGTAGGTATGATGTTTATTCCTTTCTGGTATATCCGGCTTACGGCAACCCATTACAAAAAGAACATCGCCGCGGAACTGGAAACGGCCCTGTCCATCATTACCACAGCTTATCTTAGAAACGAGGATATCCTCACGGCGGTGGAGGAAAGCGTTCAATATCTCAATCCTCCTGTACGAAGCGTGTTCGCGGAATTTCTGACAAGGGTAAAGCTCATTAATCCGGATATTGACACGGCGCTCCATGCCATGAAGCCCAAAATTGACAACGATGTGTTTCGTGAATGGTGCGATGCCATTGCCGCCTGTCAGTATGACCGCGGACTGAAAACCACGCTGACCCCGATTGTCAGCAAGCTAAGTGACATGCGCATCGTTAATGCGGAGCTGGAATATCTGGTGTTCGAACCCCGCAAGGAATTCATCATCATGGCTCTGCTGGTCGTTGGGAATGTGCCGGTCATGTATTTTCTCAATAAGGACTGGTATCACACTTTGATGCATACCGCGGTGGGACAGGCCATCCTGGCGGTCTGTGCGGCGGCGATTTTTATCTCGACGGCGTTTGTCATTAAGCTGACTAAGCCCATTGAGTACAGGAGGTGACGGAGATGATGACACAATTAGTTTTTACCGGAATCCTTCTTGCTGTGGGACTGTATTTCATTTTGGCAGATGTGCTGAAGCTGCCGACCATGAAAACCGCTAAGGCCATGCTGGGTGCGGGGAGAGAGAGTAAAAAAGCAGCCAAAACGGTGGAAGCCTGGCTCATGTCCGGTGCGGTAAAACTCTCAAAATATATCCGCATGGATGAGTATAAGTACAGCAGGATGGCCAATATCCTCAAGGCGGCGGGGATATCCATGACCCCGGAGGTGTACTCCGCCTACGCAATTACTAAAGCCGGAGCTATCCTGCTTGGAGTGATTCCATGCCTGATTCTGCTCCCGCTGCTCTCGCCGGTGCTGATTATTCTTGCCGTATTATCCTATTTCAAAGAAATCCGGAAAGCGGATGAGCAGCTGAAGGCGAAACGGGATCAAATCGAAGGAGAGCTGCCCCGGTTTGTTGCAACAATTGAGCAAACTCTCAAGACCAGCCGTGATGTGCTGGCAATGATGGAAAACTACAAGAAAAACGCCGGCCCCGCTTTTGTTCTGGAACTGGACGTGCTGACTGCGGATATGCGCTCCTCCAGCTATGAGGCGTCACTAACCAGGTTTGAAGCAAGGCTCAACTCCCCGATGCTTTCCGATGTGGTCAGGGGGCTGATCGGTGTCCTGCGGGGCGATGACAGTGCCGTGTATTTTCAGATGCTGGCGCATGACTTTAAAGCTCTGGAACTTCAGCGTCTCAAAGGGCAGGCTCAGAAGATTCCTCCGAAAATCAGGGTGTTTTCCTTTGTAATGCTGATGTGCTTCCTGCTTACCTATCTGGCTATCATCGCCTTGGAGATTCTCAATTCTCTCGGCAATATGTTCTAAGGAGGTATGCCAAATGACAAACAATGAAATTTTGGAGGCGCTGCGTGAAAAGCTGGATAAAAACAACGACGCCTATCATAAGGAACTGATGCAGTGTTCACCCTCAGTGCTGGTCGGCCGCGCACAGGAGATTGCTGCCAATTCACTTGTTTACAATGAGCTCTATAGCGGCGGCTATTCTATTGACCACATGGAATATCTACTGCGGTTTGAAAATCCGCTGGAGGTTGTGCGGGATCAATGGCTGAATGAACAGAATGTTTCACACGATGAGGAAATGAGCCATGTCCTGTGGAATATTGCGGACAAGGGGGATGCCGAGCAGAATTATATGCTGGACGAAGCCTTCCGTCCGCCCGAACAGGAGGTGCGCCTATGCTGAAGCATCTCCGGTCCCGGCGTGGCGAGGGGTATATCGATGTGGCAGTGCTGGTGCTGTGCGTGATGCTGGTCATCGCCTTGGCGGTCAGCGTTTTGCCGGTGTTTGTGACCAAGAACCAATTGGATACCTATGCCGCCGAGCTGTGCCGGGAAGCGGAAATCGCCGGGCGCATCGGCAGCGAAACAACACTCCGGGCGCAGGTTCTCTCGGAAAAGACAGGGCTTTCCCCTAATATATCATGGTCAAAAACCGGAAGGCTCCAGCTCAATGAGGAATTTACCGTTACAGTCACCATGCAGGCGGATCTTGGCCTGTTCGGCGGCTTCGGGAGCTTTCCCGTTACCCTGAAGGCGCAGGCGTCAGGCAAAAGTGAGGTGTACTGGAAATGACAACTGGTAAAATATGTGATATAATTAGAAACAAAAAAGGCACGTCCTTCCCGCTCATAGTTGCGGTGACCTTGGCTCTTGTGATTATATTTGTCGGCATATCTGAATACATCCGGCTGGTAATCATTGCCCAAGGTGTTCGCGACGCGGTACAGTCAGCCGTTATCTCGACAGTAAACGACAGCTATGACGATGTATATCACGGAGTACGGGAGGGCTACAGCGGAGCCTATCAGCCCTCTGCAGAGAACTTTTCGGAAAGCCTGGACTACGGCGATATGTACAGCAGGCTGGATCAACTGCTGGGGCTGAGACGTGAAAACGGATACCATGTGAAATATGCCGGAAACGCGGTGGAGTTCCGCTTGTCGGGTCTTTCCGTTTCCCTCAAAAACATGCCATTAGCCCCAGCGAATCCTGATAATTCCAAGGGGTTTCTGGCGGATGCGATTATACGATTAGAGGTTCCTGTATACTTTGGGGGCAAAAGCCTGCCTCCTATGACGATTAACCTCAAGGTGCAGGCAAAATATATGCCGCTATTTTAATGAAACTAAAATAATCGTAGACTTATGGAAAATTTTGTAGTATGGTGTGGTTGAAAGGACCAAACCAGCAACCTTTGAAAAGGGGGTAAAATCTATGAAGATTACTGACAGAACAAAGAAATGGCTTACCATCGCCGGGCTCGGCGTGGTATGTGTAGTCCTTGTTATAGTTATAGCCTCGCAGTTTAAAACGGAGGAACCCAAAGAAGTGTCCGTTCAGCCTTCATCAACGGCAATGGATGCGGTCACTCCCAGCACTCCTTCCACAGATTCAACCAATACACAGGTAAACGCTCAGCCAATTGATTCGACTGTGACTCCTGCAACCTCAACAGACACCGGTGATTCTACCGGCACCGATCAGAGCATTCAGGCAGAGGTTACAAAGCCTCCGGAACCGTCGCAAGAAGCAAAGACCGATCAGTCCAAAACTCCCGATGGCCAAAAGGTGGACACAGTGACTCCGGTGGAACATGACAATGTACCAACTCCGGCTCCGGAAACGTCTACGCCAAAGGCAGGAGATAAAAATGATAAAGGGCAGATATGGTTTCCTGGTTTTGGATGGGTCGATGATGAAGGAGCAAATACCGGAACAGTAGTGGATGGTAAGGGTGATATAAATAAACCGGTTGGAAACATGGATTGATTTATAACAAACTTTATATAGAGCAAGAAGCACCGTAAAAAACGGTGCTTCTTGCTTTTTAAGGAGGTAGCATATGAAACATCGTCTCAGTGTTTTTCTTATACTGGTGCTGCTTTTTTCTTTCTTTCTTCCCGTTACAGCTGATGCCGAGGGCGACGGAAATATCGACCATGGTGGTGGTGGAATGGGGAACGGCAACGGCGAAAATTACTGGAATCCCGGAGATGAAGGGGTCAGAATCACTGTTGTTCGTGCAAGTGACCGGGCTGTCGTTACCACACCAATAGATTTTACAGATAAGGCGCCTTCCAGTACAACAGCTCATTTCGGAAAAGTCAGCAAGCTACAATACAACAGTGGAACATCACTTACGCCACATATGAATGGTTATACTTACAACACCCCAGGCATAGCCATGCCACGCATTATAAGCTCCGGTAGTGGACAAGCAGATATTGATGAAATTAAAAGATATTTCTGTTCTGAATACACTTTAATGCGTATATCCGATGTTACTGGTATGGATTATGAAGTGCTCATAAACGGTCAATATAAAATTCTTCTGGAACCCATCGCCTATATGACATTTCAGGGAGTCAAAATGGCTATGACCGCCACCGAGGCCGCGCTTTTTGACCAACAACTGAATGGTGGTCTGCGGAGCAAGATGGTTTCGCTTAGCCATAAAAACCTACCATTGGCAATGTTTCTTGAAACCCCGGATCTTGGTTATCCGGCATGGGACGGATCTACGACTACCGCTGCATCAAACACCGATATTATTTCCTCCCTTGGACTTGGCATTGTGCGCTTCAATGAAGCAGCGCCGGAGCCTCTGGAAGTCACTACTTACGATTATGAGTACCGGATCAATACGGAAGTCATCACTTCGGTGACTGTGAGAGGCGGTCAGGCAGATCCGGATCATCCCGTCACGGTGAGATTTACAATCGGCGGTCAGACATATACCGTAAGCGGTGTGTATTATCCAGAGGGCGATAGCCAGCTGGTGTGGGTCCGCTGGACAACTCCGTCCACTCCACAGACCATGAATATTCATGTATCGGTATCGGGCGGCGGATCAGCAAGTCAAGGAACCATCACTGCAAAGATCGTGGACCTTTCCGGAAACGATCCACCCAATCCGGTGGCTGATGATCGCAACAATTCCTACTCCAGTACCTCCGTACCCAATAAGCCGCAGAAAACCTCGTCCTCCTGGGGCGTGTGGCATCCAAGGTGGCATGCCTATTGGGTATGGCATGGAACTGAAGAAGATGGATACTGGTGTGACCATGGCTGGTGGGAATTCGACTGGTACGCTTACAATGCAAGCCTTTCATCTTCCATGAGCGTCGTTCCGGATGCAAAAGCTCCAACAGCATCCGGAAAATTGATGAAAAGCGGTTATGGAATTAATCAAACAGTCACTGCAAATGTCAGCACAAACCAATCTTCAGCGGTAACCGAAGCGCAGAACGCGGTAACCTATTTCCCTGAATACCAGTATAAAACGTATTGGCGGCTGCTGGAAAGAACAAGCCGGGGGTACAGTTCTAAATTTGAGTTCGCGTCAAATAAATACTCGACTTACAAACGCCGGACGCATTTCACCCCCATATGGTTCCCGGATGGAAGCTACACGCCGTACACCTGGCTCGCCGACTGCTGGACGCCCGCAGGAATGCTCAGTGTTAACCTCACCGACTCGGTGACTATCCGGGGAAGCCTTTGGGATGACTGGCACATCGCACCGGTAAAGCCATGAGCAAAAGAATCATAAAAATAAAGAGCTGTTCTTTGAAGATTTCGAAGAGCAGCTCTTCATAATTTTTACGGTGCTTTTTACTCCCCCTCAGATATCAGAGAAGGCTCGTCTAGTAACAGTTGAAAAATCTGCTTGGAGCTTTCCCTGTCCCGATAAGTGAGCGAGTACAGAAGATCGTTGGTAATCCCTTGAAGAAAAGCCGCCATTGCAGTAACAATCAGAAACCGCTGGCGGAACAGCAGGTTCAGGTTCTTCATTGCTTCCTCATCTCCAAGCACCTCAACAATTCGGTCATATAGCTTACGAAAATCACTGACATCTAAGACATCATGTGCATTCGACTCAATTCGCCCGTAATATTCCTCGCTCATGCTACCAAGACAGCGTTCAAAAAGAACGGAGCAATATATAGAAACCTTGGTGGCACGTTCCTGAGATTTCAACGGATGTGCTTCGATGTACGTTTTGACTTCATTGAAAAATGGGTGGTCTGTGTTTTTGGGATCGCCACTGAGTATTCCGGAGCATAAGCCATTTAGGATTCCTCCGGTCTCAAAACCTTCCGATGCAGCCTCATAGGCCAGTATCTCGTTCGACGTCTCAAAAAGATAGGATAGATACTTGTCCAGCAGATATCCCTGTTTTCCCAGCTTTGTCCGAATCTCGGCTGCCTGTTTGATGAATTCAATAAACGAATTTTTTAGATTTTTCACCGAGGCATCTCCAAGAAAACCGGACTCGTTTTCAAAAATGTTCATGTTTTCTCCCGACCTTTCTTATTTAGTCGGGAGGTTCCCCAATAGGCAAAAAAGCGTACACTAAGGCGAGCGGCTCAGCCGCCATGACCCCTTGCATACGCCTAAACTTATTGTAAAACACCATGAAAAATGGTAATATGGAAGCGTCATAGTGCCGTTTACGGTTGCGCGGGGTGGTTGGTTCACCTTTCGCAGGGCTGGTGTGTCGTTAGCACACCAGTCTGCTATGACGTTTTTCGTTCGGGAAAACCCCCGTGGTAATAGTAACGCTCTGAAAGGAAAATATGTCAAGAGAGTACTTAAATCTTACACTCCTATCTGGATGCCGGTCGTGCCGGTAAAGCCATAAACACCAGAAAAAAGAAATGGGACCGCAAGGCTAAAGCTTTGTGGTCTTTTTCTTTGCAAAAATCAATATTGAAAGGTGGTAATTCTATGAAAATTAATCGAATCCTGCCTGTTCTCCTCGTGGTTCTGCTGCTGGGCTGCGTGCTCTGCACGACTGCCTATGCCGCGCCTTCGGGCGACGTGGCCGGAGCAATTGAAAACACTTGGAACGACGCCTCCGGGCAGATCAAGACCGTGGTGAACAAGGTGGTATTTCCCGCAATCGACCTGATCCTCGCCGTATTTTTCTTTGCCAAGCTCGGCACAGCCTACTTCGACTACCGAAAGCACGGTCAGTTTGAATGGGGTGCGACACGTTCCTAACTGAAAAGGTTGGGCACTAAATTAAGAACGTGAAAATGTTCAGTTTAGGAGAACTGATATTCCGATAGGTGGAATGAAGGAGTAACGCCCCGAAACGCCTACCTTGATACTCCGACGTGCAAAACGGCATGTAATAGCTGTGATGTACGAAGCTCGGTGAAGTCGGCAGAGAGCAACCGTAAGCAGATGAAATATTATGCCTGCACGAAAGCTGTTCAGAGGTGAATGGTGTTGCCTATATGCCGGAGGTCAATAAATTGCCTATGGTGAGTATGTGAAAAATGGCTCACAGACGAAAACCCGATATAAAAAGTCTAAACGAATGGTGCATAGAAATGTGCATACGCCAGGAATGGCGGGTATGTGAGGTAAAGTAAAATACCATTTATGAAATACCTTATACCGTTACAGGCGGTATCAAGCATACAGGCTTAGAGGGACACCTAAGGGCGATATGGAATGATAGGAATATCGGAACGTGGAAAGGTTGGAACGCGGAGCGAATTACAACGCCATGAGGCGTTTGCAGGGAAAGCTGTATCCAAAACGTGTATAACCTGCATTTATCCAACTGAAAGTAGAGCCGTGGTACCTGTGAAGCGGTGATAATAAGCCGTGGAGGGACGGGCTCGAGTCGTTAAGAAATGAAACAAGTAAACACACAATCTCAAAGGTTCGAGTATGACTAAGAAAAGCAAAATCCCCACAAAAGAGAGGATAATGCTGACTTTGACAAGAGCTAAACCGATAAAACGGTCTGCCCTGCGAAATGCTGAATACTATGATTTTCAAGATGTTTTAGACAAGCTGTATGCGGACAGTGAAAAGGGTTGTCAGTTTAAAAATCTGACAGAGCTGATTTGTAGTCCCGAAAATATTTTGCTTGCCTACCGCAACATTAAGAAGAACAGCGGAAGCAAAACCGCAGGAGTGGACAGAAAGACGATAACTCACTTACAGCAATGGGAAAGCCCTCAGCTTGTAGCATATATACAGAAAAGACTAAGTAACTACCTCCCGCAACCAGTACGCCGTGTAGAAATACCAAAGGGCAATGGCAAAACAAGACCGCTTGGTATTCCAACCATTATGGATAGGCTGATACAGCAATGTATTCTGCAAATTCTTGAACCCATTTGTGAAGCAAAATTCTTTAAGCGAAGCAACGGTTTTCGTCCAAATAGAAGTACGGAACATGCCATTTCTCAATCGTATAAGTTCATACAGGGGCAAAATCTTCACTTTGTTGTGGATATTGACATCAAAGGATTTTTCGATAATGTCAGCCATGGAAAACTGTTAAAACAGATGTGGACGTTGGGTATTAAGGATAAAAAGCTATTGTCTATCATCTCCGCCATGTTGAAAGCGGAAATCGCAGGGATTGGGTTCCCCGACAAAGGCACTCCGCAGGGCGGGATTATTTCGCCACTGCTATCAAACATCGTCCTCAATGAATTGGACTGGTGGGTGGCAAGCCAATGGGAAACCCTACCTACAAAAGTACCCTATAAATGCAGGGTGCTGAAAAACGGAACGCTGGATAAAAGCAATGTTTATGCGGAACTTAGGAAAACTGGTCTAAAGGAATGTTACATCGTGCGGTACGCCGATGACTTCAAGATATTTTGTCGATACCGAAGTGATGCCCAAAAGATATTTGCAGCAGTAAAAGACTGGCTGCATGATAGATTGGGGCTTCAAATCAGCCCCGAAAAGTCCAAAATTGTCAACTTAAAAAGGCAGTATTCGGAGTTTTTAGGGTTCAAGATGAAAGCGGTTAAGAAGGGCAAGAAATCAAGCGGTCAGAGCAAATACGTTGTACAGTCCCATATTTCTGATAAGGCAAAGGACAAAATCAAGCAAAAGGCAGTTAACGCTGTGAATGAACTAAAGCAGATAGACGCAAAAGGCAATACCATTTTAAGATACAATGCATTGGTCATAGGCTGGCACAATTACTATCATTTTGCTACGCACGTCAGCCGTGACTTCAGTGAGATTGCCTTCTTAGTCAAATCGTCTGCCAACGGCAAGCTCGAACAACAGATGAAGAAGAAAATCGCAAAACCCATCACCAGTCCAGTCTATCTTAAATATTGCAAAAGCAAGGAAATACGGTTTATTGGAGAAACGCCCATACTGCCGATTGCTTATGTCCGGCACAAAAATCCCATTGATAAGAAGCGTAGCATAAACAGCTACACAGCAGAGGGACGAGCCGAAATACATCAAAAGCTGTCCAATGTAAATGTGGCAATTCTCCATCACCTCATGCGAAATCCTATCCGTGATATGAGCATAGAATACAACGATAACAGGCTGTCCCTGTACTGTTCACAGCAAGGAAAATGTGCTGTAACAGGAAGGAATTTAGAAATTGACAGGATTCATTGTCACCATAAAACAGCAAAACATTTTGGCGGCAATGACAGCTATGCGAATCTCACATTGATTGATGTTGATGTACATATTCTTATTCACGCAACGAAAGAGGAAACCATCAACAAATACCTTGCTTCGCTCAAACTGGACAAAAAGCAACTTGCAAAGATAAACAAGCTACGAAATCTTCTTAATCTAAGCGAAATTTTACAGTAACGGTTAAAAGCTACATGTAAATTGTGTGAATTACTTTAAAAACCTTAACGATGGAACGCCGTATGAGGGGAAACTCTCACGTACGGTGTGGAGTGGGGGAAAATCCTGCGATAACCTCAAGGGATTACCTATCACTATCGGCGCCGGCGATTCTGTTCGCTTGCCTAGTATTCACCTTGACTGCGCCGCTATACATCTGGCAGATCCTTGGAATGTAGGAGGTGCGAAATATGAATTACTTTGAACAGGAGCTTCGCAAGCTGTTCGGAAACGACCCGGCTATCTCTGATAAAAGGTTTATCGGCAGAGCTTTCTTCGGAAAGCTCTCCGACAGCCTCCGCGTGAGAGTCGAGTTCGTCACGACGGGCACGTCGGACCATTACGAGGCAATCAAGGCAACCGTTATCAACCGAACCGACGGGCCGGTGGACGCTGTCACGCTGCGCTTTTCCGACCTGCTTGGCAGGAAAACGGTCAGCAATCCGAACTTCAGGGAAGGCGTCACCCCGTACATATGGAGGTATGGGGACAGAACCGAATGGTATGTTTATCAACCGACAAAAGCGGACTATGCTCAGATATCCGAGGCTATCAACGATTACCTTGATGTATACCGTGAACCGAAGCTGGAACAGACCGGCCAGAGCGAAAACGGCCTGACAATGCGCGGCATGTAAGCAAATTTTTTCGGGAGCTTGTGAAATGACAGGCTCCCGTATTTTTTTATCCGAAAGGAGGTGACGTCCCGTGTTCATATGGGATTTTGTCGCCGACACCGTCCTCGGCCAGATCGTTGATTGGATCTACGGCCAGATCATCGGCTTCCTCGGTAATTTTTTCTCGGCTATGGGAAATATGGGCGCCGACCTGTTTGATATGACCTGGGTGCAGTCCATCGTCCTGTTCTTTGTTTATCTGGCTTGGGCGCTCTACGGCACAGGGCTGGTAGTCTCGGCCTTTGAGTGCGGCATCGAGTACCAGTCCGGCAGGGGCAGCATCAAGGATACAGCCATAAACGCAATCAAGGGCTTTATGGCTGTCAGCCTGTTCTCCGTTGTGCCGGTGGAGCTATACAAATTATCCATCTCCCTGCAGAGCAGCCTCACGGCGGGAATCACCGGCCTGGGAACGGGCATCGATACCGTCGCCGCAAATATCATTGGACAGCTGAGTGCCGCGGGAAGTCTTGAAAACGCGGGAAATGCCGGAGTGTTCGGCGGCATGGGAGCGATCACTAATCCCCTTATGCTGATCTTCATTCTCATCCTCATGGGCTACGCGGTGATCAAGGTCTTTTTCGCAAACTTAAAGCGCGGCGGCATTCTGCTCATCCAGATCGCCGTAGGCAGCCTGTATATGTTCTCTGTTCCGCGCGGATACCTTGACGGGTTTGTCAGCTGGTGCAAGCAGATCGTCGGCCTGTGCCTGACAGCCTTCCTGCAGTCCACCATCCTCATCGCAGGGCTCATGGTGCTTAAGGATCACGCCCTGCTAGGGCTTGGTCTGATGCTGTCTGCCGGAGAAGTTCCCCGTATCGCGGGAGCCTTTGGGCTGGACACCAGCACCAAAGCCAACCTCATGAGCGCGGTCTACACGGCTCAGACCGCGGTAAACATCACGAGAACCGTGGTAAAGGCGGTGGCCGCGAAATGAAACAGGTATATATCTGTTCCCCTTATGCCGGGGACATAGAAAGCAATGTCCGGTTCGCCAAAGCCGCCTGCCGTTATGCCGCGGAGCAGGGCTGCGCTCCTGTCGCCGTCCACCTGATGTACCCGCAGATACTGGATGACAGCATACCCGCCCAACGTGAAATAGGCATCCGGATGGGGCTGCGGGTACTGGCATCCTGCGATGAGTTGTGGATATGCGGATCGAGTATCAGCCACGGTATGAACTGCGAAATCGCGGAAGCCGAGCGGCTTGGTATACCCATCAGAAACATATCGGCAGAGCTAATACAAGGAGGACGTCACATGAAGTTATACGATTCTATGGAAAGAGCATTCTTGCCGGAGGAAGCGCCTTCACCCGGTATGAAGCTGATATTATAACCATATCGCTGTTCCTCGGAAGCCTGTTTGACGGGATCGGCGGATTTCCGCTGGCAGGCGTCCGGCAGGGGTTCACCCCTGTGTGGGCCAGCGAGATCGAGCCGTTTCCCATTGAGGTAACGAAAATACGGTTTCCGGATATGCTCCCTGTAGGCGATATTACAAAATTAAAAGGTTCGGAGCTTGCCCCAGTGGACGTGGTCTGCGGGGGCTCGCCATGTCAGGATTTATCGGTCGCAGGAAAACGCGCTGGACTTCAGGGTGAGCGCTCCGGCCTGTTCATGGAGCAGATTCGTGTCATAAAGGAGTTGAGAGAACATGACGCAAGAGCAAAACGAACAGCTGACCCTGTTCGACTTAGACCCAGATATATGGTCTGGGAGAACGTCCCCGGAGCTTTCTCCTCCGCAGACGGAGAGGACTTCCGCGCGGTGCTGGAGGAAATCTGCAGAATTGCTGACGGCAACGTATCTGTACCTCGACCTCCGGGAGGGGTATGGAAGCCTGCTGGGGCCATATTGGGAGATCAATTCTCACTTGCTTGGCGGGTATATGACGCTCAATACTGGTCCGTCCCACAAAGGCGCAAAAGAATCTATCTTGTCGCAGATTTTGGAGGTCACACCGCACCACAAATATTATTTAAGCAGGACAGCATGTTTGGGCATTCTGCGCCGGGCGAAGAAACGCGGCAAGGAGCTGCCTCCTGTTCTGAAGCAGGCGCTGGAGATCCAGGCGGGAGTCCGGCTGACAGAATAACGGATACCGGTCCTATCGCCTTCGCCTGCAATCAGCGGGATGAGGTACGGGATCTGCATGCTGTGTCCGGTGCAATCCAAGCCCAGCCGGGCATGAAGCAGCAGACCTTTATCGCCGCCGGCTTCTCGGCTGGTCAGGGAGAAAAAGCCGGAGGAATCGGTTATCAGGAGGAATGCTCTCCGACCCTGAAGGCGTCGGAGAGCGGCTCCAATATGGTGCCAAGCATTCTGTGCCTGAACGATCAGGGCGGCGACCGTATGGACGTGACGGAAAATATAACGGCGACACTTCGTGCTCAGATGGACGGTCACCCTCCGCTCGTGCTGGGCAGCCAGCAAGGCGGCGCTGAAATCTGCGAAAACCTGTGCCCGACTATCACATCGGCGGCGGGTACCAGCGGAAATAATCAGCCGGTTTTGTTTGAAAATCACGGCATCGACTCCCGCTATACAGGTCCCCATGAGGTGGCTCCGACTATGTCTGCCCGGTATGGTACCGGCGGCAACAACGTGCCGCTCGTTTCACAGGAAGCTGAAACCTATTGCATTGCCGGAAACATTATCGACCGTCAGGATCACAATGGCGGCAACGGCATGGGCTTCCAGGCGGATATCAGCTACACGCTGAACACTGCGGACCGGCATTGTGTTTTCTCCCAGCAGCGGAGTGATGAATATGTGTCCAACGATGTGGTCAGTACGCAGAGCGCCCGGCAGTATAAGGACTCGACCGACCTTGTGTGCGAAATGGACGTCGCCGGGATTGACTGCAGAAATGGTGTTGAAAACGGCGACCTGAGCGGTACACTTCAGTCCAAAACGGACGGAGGATACTCGCTGAACAATGTGCATCCTGTCCGCATCGGCAAGCTGATCCGCAGGCTGACGCCGCTGGAATGTGAAAGGTTTATTTAGGAACTATACACGGTAGTTAATTACACGATAGAAAGACGATGTAAAGCCATGTTACTACAGCCTTCTATAAGCGTGTTACAATATCTGTACCTGTAGGGTACTCTGCAGGAATTTTATTGTACATCGTATAGGAGGTTCGTATGGAAAAAGAACAACGAGTTTTCAAGGTGATGCGCGCACTGATGCCAGCACCGTCAGGTGGTGAAAGGGAACTATGGCTGATCACAAGGCACGGCATCCCGTTTTACCAGATCAATGAATGGCTGGACTTGAAGAGCATTCGAAAGATCAGCACCGGAAAGGAGTACGCACACAAGCTTTGTGTATATCTTAACTTTCTGCATGGGCAGGGAATATCGTTTGAGGATGCCGTAACAGATGATGTTATGGCATTTTTAATGCGGCTTATGGGTAGGAGCTATGAGGACGGAGGCGTTATTCGGCTGCGGGCCCCATTGTCATACAGCACCCTCAGCAAGTATGTCACTGTCATCACCGAATTCTACAAATGGCTCGAACAGACCGGTATGCATCATGTTGAGTTTCAGACAATGGACAATGCGAAGAGGGCCCAAAAATCGTTTCTCTATGGCCAGATCAGTTCTTATGAGTACAAATACATTATTGACCGACACATGTTAAGGCTGACCGCGAAACGGGAGTACATCAAATGGTATACGGATGATGAAGTGGTGACCATCTGCTCCTGTTTTCTGACATTACGCGATCTGGCTATATTTTTGGTCACGCTGGAAGGCTTCAGGATAGACGAAGTACTAAGCATGCAGCTTGAAGATTATGATTCTCAAGCTGGCCGTATCAGTCCGAGCCGGTCAAAAGGTAAACCGGACGCATCTTCGGGAGATTTCAAGCACCGCACTGTCTTTCTTCCGCAATCAACACGTGATGTGCTGGACCGCTATCTTTTGACAGAGAGGTCCCAGGCGGAAACACAATCCGGCCTGCTCAGTCAGACTATCTTTATCAATCTGAAAGCCGGGTGCAGCCAGGGTACTCCCCTTGCATACCGCAATTACTGGGAGATTTTGAAAAAGTGTGCGGCACGGGCGGGTCTTGACAGCAAAAAAATCCGTACCCACAGCGGACGCAGCACGAAAGTCATGCAATTTCTGGAGCATCAGGCGGCGCATCCGGAGAACAACATTTCCGATGCGATGATTTCGGAGCACTTTGGCTGGAAGAGCCTGGATTCTATCGAGCCATACCGCAATTACAACAATCCGATTATCGCCAAGGCGGTGTTTGATAAGCTTCAAAAGGCAAAGGAGGGGCAAAGATGAACTCCTCATTTACAGCATTGGAAGAATCACTGTGCTCTAGAAGCAGCCTACAGCCGGTACTGGATTCTGTCGGAGTATCGGAAATGATCCGGGCTATGGAAAATGCCCCGCCAAATTTGCTCACGGCATACTTTCAGGAGAAAGCAGCAGAATTTACTGTCAGGCGCGAGAACGTTACGAGTTTTAAGCTGCTCCAGGCCGCATTTACAGACAAAAAGCAGGCAAGCAGGTTTTATGGGACACCCATCGCTGATGTAGTTAAAACAATTGCTGACATCGAGTTTGAGAAGCAAAAATCACTTTTCAGGAGGGAAAACCGCCAACAATTGAGTGTCCATAACGATATATGGCAGCTGTTTTATCTAACCGGACCCAATTTGAGGAGCAACAGCTACGATTTCAGCAAGATCCATTGCGTCTCGCTGCGCTTGGAACTGAAATACTTTATGCTGTGGTACCTTCAAGGCCGTAGCGACTATCGGACCCCGGTTCTTGCTGCAGTAATCAAGGGAGTCAATTTCCTCAGCAGCAATAACCCAGGCATCCACTATTTCGCGGATATATCCGATGTGGATGCCCGTCAACTCTACAACTATCTGGAAAACGACTGCTTATCCAAGCACGGCGGCAGACTGTCCGTCAAGTCCGTTGCCAACACCATGCGTGCCTGCGGCCAAATCATAGACTACCTTTGCGGAGACATGCGTGATCCGAGCCTCCGGACACCGATACCGACGGGGAATCCATTTGCAAAGTACCGCTTTTTCAATCTGGACAACATGTCCAGAAATACTGAGATAATCCCCGACCCAGTAGCGGCGGCGATTGAAAAGCATAGTCACGAGTTAAGCGATACACACCGGGTTCTATACAGCATTTTTATCAATACCGGGCTGAGATTGTCGGAAGTCGTACTGCTGAAAGAGGACTGTCTGGCACCATCACGTTTTGAGGGGCTGATGCTCCTGCGCTATGTGCCGCACAAAACATTAAGCGCCCGGCGCAAGCGCGGCATCGGCGATACCTGTGAAATGCTGATCCCTGCTTTTCTGTCAAGAGAAATCACCCGTCAGATTAAGAGAACCCAAAGCCTGCGGGAGGAATATGGTGAGCCGTATATCTTCATTGTGAAAAATGGGAGCCAGCGTCCTTCGCTTCCCTGCGGTGACGGGTTTTGCGATGCGGTAAACAGGCTGATTGCGAAGCACTGCATTACTGATGAAAATGACCACCTCTGGAAGCTGACCACAAGGCAGTTCCGAAAAACCATTGCCGTCATGCTGGTCGAAAGCGGAGCATCCATGACGGAGCTTGCCTACTGGCTGAGCCATCTCTCACGCAAAACCTCAATGAAGTATTACGCCGAGGTTCGAAAGAAGCGGCTTGCTGAAATGAACACTTCCTTTTTTAGAGAAAAATTTGATCTTCTGCTTAACAACGAGCAGCTTGATCAATTCAGCGAAGAACAGCGGCGGCTCTTGTTTGTGGACTTCCGCCTTGAACAGCGCAGGGTTGAATTGGGATTCTGTATGCGCGTTTTTGCCGATGGAGAATGCCGGGAGCGCAGCCGTACGCTAAGCTGTGTAAACTGCAAAAATCTTTGTACAGGCAAACCGTATCTACAGTACTGGATAGCCCTGCGGGATTCCCAGCGCAAGCTCGTGGACGGGCTTGTTGAGTCCTACCGGGAGATGGGGATTGCGGATTACCAGTCATACCGGCAGTATCAGCAGGAAAAAGCGCTGCTTGATTCCTACTCGGATACCGTGACAAAAATCGAGGCAGCTTTTGGAGGTGGTTTGTATGCCAAGTAATGCTGCGGTGCAGGAAAACTTTCAGGAAGATCGTAAAGTGGAATACCGCGCCTTTGTTGCCAGTATTTCAGGCAGCGATTGCTTTGGTGACGACATATGGCACTGCGACAGGCTCAAAAAGCATCCGGCTGACAGATCCTGTGTGCTCCACTTTGTGAATGTCCCGGAACAATTTAAGGAAGCAGCCAAATACTTCATTGTGCTGAAACTGCTTGGAGGCATGCGAGTATCATCAGCCCGGCAGCACGTGATCCGGCTGATATGGTTCCTGCAGTTTCTAGAATTGCAGGGTGAAGAAGATGCTCTGTATTGTTGCACGCCGTCCTTTGTCGCTGGATTTAAAGCATATCTGGATGGGAATTGTACAAAGGAACAGGTAAAAAACGGCATATGGCAAGTCATCAAGAACTTTTTTGATGTCATGCAGGGATGGGAAGGCCGGAAGCTATACAATCATTTCGCCGGAAACCCATTCGTTCAGCCTTTACACTATGACGAAAAGCTGATTCCTCCTTTTGTTGAACGCCAGCTTGACCGGTTATTTCTAATGCCGGAAATACAGCTTCATATTCGGGTCGCGTATTGGATTATGAGGCTTTTTCCCACGCGGGTCAGCGAGGTCTGCGCAATGGAGCCGGACTGCGTCAAGCAGTTTGACGGGCATTTTATTCTGTTCCTCCCCTCATGGAAGCAAAACGGCGGCTACAACCTGGCAGAGATGCGCAGCCTCCACATTGAGTATGAGGGGATTGGGAAATATCTGATAGACCTTTTACATGAGCAGCAGGAAGCGCAGCGTGCCCTATCGCCTTATCTGCCGGAAAATCAGCGGGGACTGCTGCTGGCCTACAAGAAAGCCTGGTACAGATACGGAAAATGGGCCGAAACAGTTGTCCGGAAGCACAATGTCCTGACAGCTACCCCTAACCATATCAACGTGTTCTTCAAACGATACTGCGAAATGTATGATGTCCGTGATGAAAACGGAACCCTATATGTTCTGAAAAGCCACATGCTCAGACACAACGGCATTACAGACCGGCTGGCAGAAGGCTTTACCATAGAGCAGATCGCCCACATGACAGGCCACAAGAACGACCAGATGATTCTCAAATCATACAACCATCTCGACCTGCGTCCGGAGGTTCTTACGGAAAAGCAGAGGCTTGTTTTGGGGGAGTCTGACGAGTCATCTCCGGTTATGTTTCATGGGAGAATCCTGAGCATGAACCCGCAGACGGAGGCCAGGCTGCTGGAAAACCTGCGTGCCCACAGGGTGCGCGGCGGCATATGCAGTGATATTACCGGATGTAAATGCGATATGCAGGCTTGCTTGAACTGCCGCTATTTTATTCCTGAAATCGAGCAGATTCCGTTCTTTGAGGAACAGGCCGAAGCCTGGCGCATAAAAGCGGTGCGGTTCAAAGCCTTTCCTATCATTCAAAAAAATGCCGCTGCAAATGCTGTTCTATATCAGGAGGTTGTAAACAAAATGAAAACATATCTGGAGGTAACTGGCGATGAGAAAAATTCCTGATTCCCTGCTCAATCTACAGCAAAAGCAGCGTGAACAAACGATATCCGCTGTTAAAAGCACGATACAGGAGCTGAAGGCGGAAGGGTGTCCGGTTACCATAAAACGCTTATGCGAACGGACGGGGCTTTCACGTTCGGTATTCAGCAAGCCGCACGTGAAAGCCTTGATGGATGAGGAACTCTTCCATATCCCTGCAAAGACTGTATCCGAAGGGACGCTGGAGAGTCAATATGCGAAGCTACTCCTGCAATTGGAGAAATCCAAGCGCCGGGAAAGCGATCTTAAGTCTGCAAATATTCAATTGCGTGAAACTGTACAGGAATTGCGTTCTGAATGTGAGCTGCTGCGGGGGGAACTTCATTCCCTTATGCAGCGTGGAATGCGGCTTCAAGGAGGGGGTGAGCGAAAATGATATTGAACAGGAAAAAGCTGAGGGCTTGGGAAAAATCCGCGCACATTTTGTTTACCAAAGAGCAGGAGGCTATTATTCTTGAACGGTTTGGCACCGAACCGGGAGATGGGCATGAATGGTCTGAGCAGGATATTGCTGAGCAGATTAGAAAAATTGTGCGCGACAATCCGGCACCACCGCCAAAACTGCCTGATTTTCTGAAATGACATTTCCATATCTCCGCAGCATTGAATACAGCATATGGCCTCGGCCTGTGCTGTATTTTTTATCACCAAACATCACAAAACGGTTTTTCGACCAATATTTTTTGAATCGTGTATGTACACGATTCAAAGCCATGATAATCAGGAGGCGATTCTATCGTGTACACCACAAAAACTAAACAAAACTGGCGGCTTCAGGGCTTTCCCGATTACTGGACGGACATCCCCGGCGACTCGGACAGCGTGAGATACAAGGCCCTTGGCAACAGTGTTGCGATTCCCTGTGTGGAGAATGTTCTCCGGGGGATCGCATATTTTTTGCGAAAATTTCATGAAGAAAAGGAGGAATCCGAATGTACATCTACCCCGACAACCTGAAATCCAAGGCGGTGCTGTGGCTGTGGCAGCTCAGGGATATCGGCGTCATCGGCGTCGGTCTTTTGCTTTCTGTGTTTGCGCTGGCGCAGCTTAAGTTCCTGCCGCCTATCGTCATTACGGCCTTATACGTCTTCCTGACTATCCGGTTTGACGATACCAGCATCCTCGACTTTATAAAATACGCCTGCGCTTTCTTTATTACGAAGCAGCAAACCTACGAATGGGGGTACGGAAAGCAATGAGCAGAAAAGAAAAAAAGACAGCCAGGCAGAAGCAATATACCCGGCAGCTCATCAACACAAAGGGCGTCACGGATTACAGTCTCCTGACCTACAGAGGCGACAAGCTTGTATATTTTCTCATCAAGCCGACCAACATTTCCGTTCTGTCCGAGGAAAGCGTATCGGCAAGGATTTACTCATTGATGACCGTCCTCAAGGGGATGGCAGAGCTGGAATTCCTGTGCCTGAACAGCCGTGAAAACTTCGAGGACAACAAGCAGTTTCTAAAAAAGCGCATGGAGCAGGAGAACAATACCGCAGTCAGGAGGCTCTTGGAGCATGACCTCCATCACCTTGACCGAATACAGGTACAGATGGCGACGGCAAGAGAATTCCTTGTGGTCATCCGGTTGAAGGGCGAAAAGGAGTCCGAGGTGTTCCCGCATTTAAACCGTATCGAAAAGACCCTGCGTGAGCAAGGCTTCTCTTCAAAGCGGGCTGAGTGCGAGGATATAAAGCGCATGTTGGCGATATATTTTGAGCAGAATGTCACGACCGAGCGCTTCGAGGATTTCGACGGCGAACGCTGGGTGATTACCGGAGAATAAGAGTTAAAAAGGAAGCCGTGGGCGAATGCTCACGGCTTCCGGCATATTTGGAACCTGATAAATTGGAATTTATCTGACTATACTGCTCATTATAATTTGATAATCATTCCATAATCGCGCATCCTGCATGATATCATAATTTTCATAGATTCGGTAGTCTTCGAGGTGTTTGTAAAAAGAATTTTCCTTTCCGACATATACTCCTTCAGCATATTTTGAAAAGAACTCAAATTGATTTATGGTAATATCAATAATTGTACAATCATCCATTACTAGCCACGCGTGATTCGTAGTGTTATTAGGGTTATTATCACGATATATGCCATTTCCCTGTTTCGTATTAATATCATATGTAGTAAATAGATAATACGCTAAAAGATCACATGAGTCATCGCAGCAACCACCTGGGAAATTACTCATTCTATCGCTACGATCAAACTTTCTATTATATTTTGCCTCCAATATTGCCGCACGAAAAGTTACCGCAATATCATATATATCCTGATTTCTCATTTTTTCTCCAAATTCCTGTTTATCTCGTTGACTAAAATAATACCATAATTATCTATCAAAGTGAACACACTGTTCAGCCCGTCACAGAAATGTGGCGGCTTTTTCATATCAAATAAAAGCCAGAAAGGAAGATAACCATGCCTCCAATAGTTAGGCTACTCTCGCCGCAGGAGGACGTTCGTGTTCAGGAATTCCTCGATATGATCGCTCCGGGCGTAATTAAATTTAACACTGACCACTTCATCTGCGGCAATACCTACCGCTCCGTGTGGGCGCTGCGGGAGTACCCGACCGCCACCGAGGAACAGGCTATACTACGGCACCTTGGAGAGAAAGACGGCGTAACCCTGCATATCTACACCCGGCATGTGACCCCTGTGGAGGAACGGAAAATCATCAGCAATGCCGCCAACAAGAACCGGATGCAGAGAAGCAGCACACAGGATCTCCAGCAGACTGTCACAGCCGAAAGCAATCTGCAGGATGTGGCAACCGTTGTGGCACAGATGCACCGGAGCAAGGAACCGCTCCTTCATGCAGCTGTATATATCGAATTGTCCTCCCATGATCCCGATCAGCTGAAGCTCCTGCAGACCGAGGTGCTGACCGAACTGGTGCGGAGCAAGCTCAACGTGGACAGACTCCTCCTTCGTCAGCAGCAGGGCTTTATTTCTGTCATGCCCTCCGGCTGGAATGTGTTTGGCGATCAGTTTGAACGGGTGCTGCCCGCAAGCTCTGTAGCTAATCTTTATCCCTTCAACTACAGCGGCAAGACGGACCCTAACGGCTTCTGCCTTGGTAGGGACAAATTCGGCAGCAATATCCTAGTAGATTTCAACCGGAGAGCCGACGATAAGACTAACGCCAACATCCTCATCCTCGGCAACAGCGGCCAGGGCAAGAGCTATCTGCTAAAGCTCATCCTGTGTAATCTCAGGGAATCCGGCATGAGGATCATCTGCCTTGACCCCGAAATGGAGTTTGAGGATCTCACAAACAACCTCGGTGGCTGCTTCATCGACCTAATGACCGGTGAGTACATCATCAATGTTCTGGAGCCAAAGACCTGGGATGAGGCTGGCGACCCGAAGGACGCCGAAGCACCCCAGGCGTTCCGTCAGACCAGCAAGCTCAGCCAGCACATCAGTTTTTTGAAAGACTTTTTCAGAGCGTACAAGGATTTTGATGACCGCCAGATCGACACCATCGAGATCATGCTGGGCAAGCTCTACGACAAATGGAGCATCTCCGACCGCAGTAATTTTGACAGGCTGAAGCATGACGATTACCCCATCCTGTCCGACCTGTATGAGCTGATTGAGTCGGAATACAAGACCTTTGACGAAAGCCGTCGCCAGCTTTATACGGCGGATACCCTGCGGGAAATCTGCCTCGGACTTCACTCCCTGTGCAAGGGTGCCGAGTCCAAGTTCTTTAACGGACATACCAATATCAAAAGCAACGAGTTCGTGACCTTCGGCGTCAAGGGACTACTGCAGGCAAGCAAAAATTTAAGAAACGCCCTGCTGTTCAATGTGCTCTCCTATATGAGCAACGAGCTTCTCACCGCAGGCAATACCGCCGCCAGCATCGACGAGTTCTATCTGTTCCTCTCCAACCTGACTGCCGTGGAGTATGTTCGCAATTTTATGAAGCGCGTCAGGAAAAAGGAAAGCGCGGTGATCCTTTCCTCACAGAATCTGGAGGATTTCAATATCGGAGGCATCAGGGAGTATACCAAGCCGTTATTCTCCATCCCGACGCACCAGTTTCTATTCAATGCGGGTACGATTGACGCCAAATTCTATACCGATACCCTCCAACTGGAGCAGAGCGAATACAATCTCATCCGCTATCCGCAGAGGGGCGTATGCCTGTATAAGTGCGGCAACGAGAGATACAACCTCATGGTTCAGGCTCCGGAGCATAAGGCAGCGCTTTTCGGAAAGGCCGGTGGGCGATGAAGAAAGGAGTGACGAGGCATGGACATGAAGGAGCAACGGTTCGGCATTGAGATTGAAATGACGGGGCTGACCCGCCAGTGTGCCGCACAGGTTCTATCGGAATACTTCGGGAAGTCAGCCAACTTTGATGGGGGCTATTACGGAGAATATTCTGTACTGGATGGTCAGAGCCGCCGGTGGAAGGTCATGAGTGACGGAAGCATAACCACAGAAAGAAAAGAAGGGCGGCGAGTCGTTTCGGCGGACAATACCTACAGCGTGGAGCTTGTAAGTCCCATCTGCCGCTACGAAGATATCGAAACCATACAGGAGCTTGTGCGCAAGCTGCGGGAGGCTGGGATGCTGGTGAATAATTCCTGTGGAATTCACATCCACCTGGACGCCTCGCCTCATAACGCCAACACTCTGCGAAACATCACCAACATCATGGCCTCCAAGGAGGATATGATCTATAAAGCCATGCAGGTGGAGGTGGCAAGAGAGCGGCAGTATTGCAAGAAGGTGGAGCAGAGCTTCCTCGACGAATTGAACCGCAAAAAGCCTAAAACGCTGGACGATGTCAGCCGCATCTGGTATCACGGCAATGACGGCCGCTGGGAACATTATCACGACAGCCGATACCACTGCCTGAACCTGCACAGCGTGTTCCAGAAAGGCACCATTGAGTTCCGGCTCTTTAACAGCACCTCTCATGCAGGTAAAATCAAGGCATATATTCAGCTCTGCCTCGCCATTTCCGCACAGGCTCTGAACCAGAGGTGTGCTAGCCGTCAGAAAACACACAGCACCAATGAAAAATATACTTTCCGCACCTGGCTTCTGCGGCTGGGGCTCATCGGCGACGAATACAAAACCGCCCGGCTACATCTGCTGGAGCATTTGGATGGTTGTATCGCATGGAAGGACCCGGCACAGGCCGAGCAGCAAAAGCAGCGGTTAAGACAGAAAAAAGAAAAGGAGCTGGCGGAGGCCGCACATGCTGCGGCGGAGCAGCAGGAGCAGACAAGCGAAAACGAGCAGGAACAGGCCGGGGCGATGGATGAAAGCCCCGGTCTTTCCATGTCAATGTAGCAAGGAGGAATGAAGAATAATGAAAGCCGAAACTCTGTATATTGCCTACGGCAGCAACCTTAATCTACCGCAGATGTCGTTCCGCTGCCCGACCGCCAAGGTAGTCGGGACAAGCGAGATCAAGGATTATGAACTGTTGTTCCGGGGCGGATGGAAAAGCTCCGTCGCAACCGTGGAGCCGCTCAAAGGCTCCAGCGTCCCTGTTCTTCTGTGGAAGCTGAAGGAACGCGACCTGCAGGCTCTCGATCGTTATGAGGGTTATCCGTCCTTCTACCGCAAGGAAATCCTTCCCGTGGAGCTGAAGAGCAAAACGATTCCCGCCATGGTTTACATCATGAACGACGGGCATCCCTTAGGATCGCCCTCGGATTATTACCTCGACACTATCATGGAGGGCTATCAGTCAGCGGGATTTGACACCGAATTTCTTGAGCAAGCCGTGGAGAAGTCCATACAGCTGGCGAAAGCGCAACAGGAACGGGAGCCGGATCAGGGCACGCTGTTCGACATGAAGTGGTGGTGATGTGCTTATGGCAGATCCCGCAACCATTGCCATGGCGGTCAAAGCCGCCGTCGCCGTCGCCACCGACAAACGGACGTGGAAAACAATCGGAGTGGTCATCGCTTCTATCCTGACGCCCTTCATTCTGATCGTTGTAATGATCGCCAGCATCCTCTCAGCGGGCTCCGACCACAACAAAGCTGCCATCGACTTGTCGTTCAACGGTGGCAATATTCCCGAAACCATACCTGCCGAATACGCCTCGCATATCAGCGACATGAGCGGCTGCTTTACTGTTCTGGATGAAGCCATATCCGAGGTCGAAGTCCGGATGGAAGGCGGTGCTTTGGACAATATCCGCATCAAGTCCATTTTTTATTCTCTGAATTTCGGCGCTGAAAATCTGTCTCTGTCCCAAGCCGAAGCTCGCGCCTTCGTCGATTGCTTTGTAGTCTATGAGGACGGTGCCGCTGTTCCCGTTAGCATGGAAACCGCATATGAAAAGCTATCCCTGGCAGGAATGACGGCTACCGGCGAGATCCAAGCCAACGCTCAGAAAATCTATGAGCGGATAGTTTTCGGGGGTGCGGAGCTGTTCACCGGTGAGATTGAACGCGGCGGTACAGGAAGTACCGTGCTGGATATCTCCTTGTTCACAGATCCGGCGACGAAGAACAATCTGGATCTGGCAGCCTATGCCGAACAAGCCTTTGATGCCGGATGGGGTTACGTCTGGGGTACATACGGCAATATCCTCACGGATTCGCTGTTCAGCTATAAGCTGGAGCAATACCCTGACGGTGTTGGTAACTATGAAGATTTCATACGAAGCACCTGGCTTGGCGGCAGGACGACGGACTGTGTCGGCCTGATAAAAGGTTATGGCTGGTTGAATCCGGACACCTTGGAAATCGGGTACGGAACCAACGATATGCCGGATATCGGTGCTGACAGTATGTATAAAAGCGCATCGGTTTCAGGCTCCATGGATACCATGCCCGATATTCCCGGTCTTGCTGTTTGGAAGTCGGGACACATCGGTATCTACATCGGAAACGGCAATGTCATCGAAGCCATGGGCACCAAATATGGCGTCGTTAAAACGAATCTCGCCGACCGTTCATGGTCGGCATGGCTCGAAATCCCCTACATCAACTACAACACAGGAGAGTGAAAATCATGCTGAATCTGCAAGCAATTTTTACACGGAAGGCTGGCGATTACCCCACGTCGGACTGCGTTATCGAAAAAATCGTCGAGCTTCCCGAAAACGAATACAAGTATTTCAAGGCGGCTCCCCTTCGGGATATGCCCTTTATTACCGAAAATACCGACCTCATGTACCGGGACCCAAACAGCATATACCACTGCTTGCTGGTACTGGGCGAGGGTTGTTCGGACGGTGTCCTGATCGAAGCGGAGGGATACAACTACGCCAGATACTCCAGCTACATGCCCGGAGCGCGTGAATTTGTTAACACTCGCCTTAACAATCTGGCCGACCAAATCATAAAAGACGGCACTCAAAAAACCTCAAGCGGGTCATGGATAATTTACTTTGATGAGCTACAGGAGCGTTATCATATCCCCATTTCACCCGACAATGGCGTCGGCTCCATGCTCCTGAAAATCCTCGAAACGAGGTCAGAGATGGCTGAGATCGAGCCGATGGAGGATGGCTTTGACATGATGTTTTATCTGGACTACTGCCCGAATCTTAACAAAAATGAGATGCCGGAGCCGGAGCAAGAGCAGGAACCGCCTGCCATGCAGATGAAATTATAAAGGAGGAAAACGAAAATGAGTACAACCGAATTAAAGGTCCCCTTTCCCTCGGAGCGGCTGGACGCCCTCCGTTTTTTTATGGACAAGAAGCAGCAGACCGTGGAAAAGGAACTGCAGGATTACCTCGACAAGACCTACGAAAAGTTTGTGCCTCTTAATGTTCGAGAGTATGTCGAGAGCCGAATTGAACCGGAACAGAATCAAGAACAGACGGCGGAACCACAGCAGGCTTCCGCGCCAGCAGAGAATCAGGTTTCCGCTTCGAGAGAGCGTCAGCCCCGTCAATCCCGCCGTCAGCATGAGCAGCCCGTGCCTGAAGCTCCTCCTGCTCCAGAGGTTCAGACCGAGGCGCAGGAACCCGCCGAGGAAGAAAACCAGGGCATGACCATGAGCATGTAAACGTAATTATTTCATTAAAAGGAGAGATTTTTTTATGAAGAAAGCAACCATTCAGGTAAGCTATGACGCCGAAAAGCTCGGTGCCATCCGCCAGTACATGGCCAAAAAGGACACGGAGTTCCAGAGTGAGCTGGAGGATTTCATGCAGAAGCTCTACGAAAAGCACGTTCCCGCTCCCGTCAGGGATTATATTGAGAACCGTGAACCGGACGAGCTGGAAGTGCCCAGACGCCCCTCCCGCCCGGTCGTTCCCGCAAGACCACAGAACCACGATGGGGGTAGCGGTGAATAGCCAGACCGTGGGCGCGTTTCGCCGCCTGTGTGCCCCTGTGTCGGCTTTTGGCGGCTGGGGTGGCATCGTAACACCTGTGGACAGGATAATGCCCCGTGTCGAGGCTTTGTAACGGAGTTTGGAGAGAACAAACGCCATTCTCCGGGAAGAGCCTCATATACTGCCGATTTAGGGGTGAACCGAGGGGTCGAAAACCATGCGGGTTAAAGTAGCGGGGTCGCAGAGCTTCCCCGCTCCGGCTCACATCGCCCCGCAATGCGGGTCGAAGGGCGATTTTCACTGGGGTCAGATTTTACCCCTTGGAGTCGGTTCCGGGGTTGTGGAACGAAAGCGACTCCGAATAACGCCGTAAATAAAGGATTTACATAGGAGCTACAACAGGGGTTGCGGCTCCTTTTATTACGATTGGAGGTAACAGCATGACAGAAGAAAACAAGCTCAAGAATAAATTTGCCTTATGGATCTATCCGGAAACCCGAAAGCTGGTGAAGGACTGGTACAAAAAAGACAACTGCCAGAGCCAGAGCGAATTTATTGAAAAGGCCATCAAGTTCTACACCGGATATATCTCGGCGGAGGAAGGCATGCGCTTCCTGCCGGCCGCCATCACCTCGGCCATGACCGGTATGATGGACAGCCTCGAAAACCGTATGGCGCGCCTCATCTTCAAGCTGGCGGTGGAGATGTCTATGATGATGAATGTCATAGCGTTTAATGCGGACTACAATCCCGCATCTCTTCACACACTGCGCGGCAAATGTGTCGAGGACGTGAAGAAGTCCATCGGCACGGTGACGTTTGAGGATGTCGCAAAATCTAAAGACAGGAAATAGCCATGCCGAGAATTGTCTTTAAATGCAGATACATTAAAAACGCCGCGGTACATCTTGAAAACCTTGTGGAATACGTTGCGACACGGGATGGTGTGGAGATAATCTCTCCTGCCTCCCACGAACGCCCCGCCACAGAAAAACAGGAGCAGTTTATCGCTGACATCCTCACTCAGTTTCCGGATACCACAGATTTGTTTGAATACGAGGACTATATCAAGCAGCCGACCGTAGAAAACGCCTCGGAGTTAATCACCGCTGCGCTGGATCAGAATATGGATCATCTGTCGCATCAGGAAACCTATGTCAGCTACATTGCTACCCGTCCCCGTGCTGAAAAGCTGGGAGCACATGGGCTGTTCTCGGATACGGATGCTCCGCTGGTGCTGTCAAGGGTGATGACGGAGGTCGGTGAACACACCGGCAATGTGTGGACGCCCATCATATCTCTGCGGCGGGAGGACGCTGCCCGGCTGGGGTATGACAATGCCTCCGCGTGGATGGCGCTCATCCGCAAGCAGCGGAATATCTTCGCCGAGCAGATGAAGATCGTTCCGGAAAACCTGCGCTGGTACGCTGCCTTTCATAACGAAGGGCATCATCCGCATTGCCACATGCTGGTTTACTCGGTGAATCCCCGCGAGGGGTATGTCACCAAGCCGGCCATCGAAAAGATGCGGAGTGGCCTGGCAAGGGAAATCTTTCAGCAGGATCTTCTTCAGATATATTCAGGACAAACCGAACAGAGAAATACACTTGCCGAACAGAGCCGCGAAGCCCTGAAAGAAATCATCGGCAGGATGAACGGCGGTATGTGCGAGAGCGAAGCCATTGAGTCCCTGCTCTCTCATCTGGCGGAGCGTCTGAAGCATATCTCCGGCAAAAAGCAGTACGGCTATCTCAAGGTGCCTCTAAAAGCCGTCGTGGATCAGATCGTGGATGAGCTGGCGAAGGACACTCGGGTGGCCGAAGCCTATGCAAAATGGCAAGAGCTTCGCAATGAAGTTTTGCGGACATATTTGGATAAGCTCCCCGCTCCCGTTCCGCTCTCACAGCAAAAGGAATTCAAGCACATAAAAAATATGGTGATCATGGAAGCTGTGAATATCGGCAATCACCATTTCACCTTCGAGGGCGACGATGCAACGGAGAGCTTACATGAAGCTTCTGATACCCCGCTGCCGGAGGATGAATACCAGACGGCCATGGATGAAGCTCCGGAGGGTGATGAAGATATACCTTCCTCTGCTCCGGAGAATTTATCACGTCCGGATTCCTACGAGGCTGAATCCGGCAGACCGCATATCAAATGGAGTACCCGCTACAAGGAAGCCCGTGTTTTTCTCTATGGCAGCGATGAACTGGAGCCTGACTTTGAGCAGGCTCTCTGTTTGTTCCTGGAGGAAGCTGAAGCCGGTAACGCTCTCGCCATGCACGACCTCGGCAGGATGTACGCCGACGGGCTTGGCGTCGATATGGATGCCGATATCGCATTCAGCTGGTACGAAAAAGCGCTCTCCGCGTTCATGGACATCGAAGCAAACAGGAATAGCCGCTATGTGGAATACCGCATCGGCAAAATGCACGCGGCGGGACTTGGCACGGAGCGGGACTATGCAGAAGCGGCCGGATGGTTTGAAATGGCGGCTTCCCGCAATCACAAGTATGCCCAATATTCTCTCGCCGGTCTGTATTACCGGGGGCAAGGCGTGGAACAGGACTACGGAACAGCGTTCCGGCTCTACGGTAAATCCGCCGCCCAGCACGTTCCCTACGCCAATTACGAGCTGGCGAAAATGTACCGGGACGGTATCGGCACGGAGAAGGACACCGGGGAAGCGGAGCTGAACTTTGAGGAAGCCTTTTACGGCTTTAAGCGTCTGGAGGAACAAAGCCATGACGATAAGCTCCAATACCGCCTTGGGCAGATGCTCTATACCGGAACCGGAACGGATAAGGATGTGGAAGCGGCTATCGGGTTCCTTGAAAAGGCTGCCCGCCTTGGCAACGTCCATGCGCAATATATGCTGGGCAAGGTTTATCTCAATGAGGACGGCGGACACAGAAATCCGGAAAAGGCTGTCCTGTGGCTGACCAAGGCTGCGGATAACGGCAACGGCCTGGCTCAGTTTGCCTTGGGCAAGCTCTACCGTGACGGTATCGATGTGGAGAAAGACATCGATAAAGCGGTGGAGCTGTTCACGAAAGCGGCAGAACATAACAATTCATTCGCTCAGTATCAGCTCGGCAAGCTTTATCTGCTGGGACAGGTTGTACCCAAGGATGTGGAAGCCGCTGTCAAATGGCTTACTTTGTCCGCGGAGCTGGGCAATCAGTATAGCCAGTACGCGCTCGGCAAGCTGTATCTCATGGGCAGGGATGTTCCCCGGGACCATGAAGCCGCCATGCGCTGGCTTACACTGTCCGCGGCACAGGGCAACATCTATGCGCAGTTTTTCCTCGACCATCCGGACGCCTCCCGTGATCCGCATCTCATCCTAGCGGCGACAAGGCTCCTGCATCACTTAAGCCGGATCTTCCGCGACGAACAGAAAAGGCTCTCCGGTAGCCACGGTATGCAGACCGACAGCAAGCTCCGGCGCCGGATACGCGAAAAGAAGATCGCCCAGGGTCACGCTCCGGACGATCACGAGCTCAGACAAACAACCTATTAGCAAAGGAGGATTTTCATGCAAAAGCCTCAACCAAAATATCTACAGAAAAAAGAACCGCTCCCCGAAAAACTCAATCCGGCGTTACGCAGACCATCCGCTCACAAGCGGGTGGCTTTTTTTCGCCGGTGCGGTAAGCGAAAGCATTGACATAGGAGGGTTTATGGTATGGCATACATTCATTTTACAGACGAGCAGAAGCAGCAGGCAAACTCCGTCGACCTGGTGGACTTCCTCCAGCGTCAGGGAGAGCAACTCATCCGCTCCGGCCGCGAGTGGCGATGGAAGCGTCATGACAGCGTGACCGTGCGTGGCAATCAGTGGTTCCGTCACTCCCGCAAGGAAGGCGGCCACGCCATTGACTTCGTCCAGCAGTTCTATGATATGAGCTTTCCCGAAGCGGTAAATTACCTACTTGGAGAGGACTTCGGCGTGGAGTGGAACCAGACCGTCAAGAGCGCGCCTGCTCCCCGCAAGAAATTCGCTCTTCCGGAAGCCAATCACGATATGCGCCGGGTATTTGCCTATCTGATCAAGCAACGGTTCATTGACCGTGAGGTGCTGTCCCATTTCGCCCATGAAAAGCTGATCTATGAGGACAAGGAATATCACAACGCGGTGTTTGTCGGGCTGGATGAAAACAACGTCCCCCGCCATGCGCACAAGCGCGGCACTTACACCCAGGGCGAACCTTATAAAGGAAACGTGGAGGGCAGCGATCCGAAATACAGCTTCCACCGGATCGGAGAGAGCGGCGTCCTTCATATATTCGAGGCACCGGTGGATATGCTGTCCTTCATTACGCTGAACCGGAAGGACTGGCAGAGGCACAGCTACGTCACGCTGGACGGCGTATCGGAACACGCCATGCTCCGCCAGCTGGAGCTGAACCCTCATCTGAAAAGCGTCGCGCTGTGCATGGACTATGACGAGGCAGGCATCGAAGCCACGGGCCGGCTGAAGGATATCCTGTCCGAAAAGGGCTATGCGGATATTTCAGTAAGGCAATCGCAGTACAAGGACTGGAATGAGGATCTCAAAGCCAATAACGGCGTCAATCCGATTCCGGCACAGGAGCATCCGAAGCTCACGCTTCTGCCGAAAGTTGTCGGAGAGCTGCACGATTTGTGCAAAGCCCTTGAAACGAATAAGGACATCGACTTCTTTCTCAGAGAGTGCGCCGAGGCGGCGGAACCGTTTCTGGCCTCCGGAAAGTCGGCAGCGGAGAATGTAGATGCTGTTCGGGAATGCCTGCAGTGTATGGCTGCTGGTTCACTTATTGCCATGCTTAGGCAGCTCCGTCAGATGGAGTTGCCTATGACAACTGAGCAGCTTCTTCAAAAGCTGCAGGACAGTTACCACCCTCATGAGGATCGGGGCTGGCTTTGCACCAAGGCGGAGCAGATACGCCAGGATGTATCGGACATCAGCCGCCAGCTTCACGCGCCGGGCATCAGGACACTGGCAGATAAGGAAAAGCTCCTGTCCTCCTATAAACGCTTTGCACTGGACAGCGTCAAAACCATCATGTTTGTTGAGCAGGAACTGCCATCGATGCTCCCAGCGCAGGAGCAGGCAGTAAATTTTTCTATGACCATGTAAAGGAGGGGTCGCGTTGCAGACATCCCAAATTATAATATTAACTGCTGTCGGACTGACCATGTTCGGCGTGATCGGACTGTTATCGCTCATAGCGCATTACTATACCTTAAACGGCATCAAGTCCAAAACGGTCGGCGACGGTCAGCACGGCACAGCTCGCTGGGCAACCAAGCGGGAGATTAAGAAGACATATACCGAGGTTTCCTATAAGCCTGAAAAATGGCGGAAGGGTGAAAGCCTCCCGAAAGAGCAGGGTCTCATCATCGGCTGGAGGAAAGCGCCGCTGTTTGACGATACCGCTCCCCACGGTTACGCACTGGTAGACGATGACGATATCCACTGCCTGATGATCGGCGCGGCCGGTGTAGGCAAGACTGCAAATTTTCTCTATCCCAATCTGGAATACGCCTGTGCCTGCGGTATGAGCTTTGTCACCACCGACACCAAAGGCGACCTCTACCGCAATTATGCCGGGATCGCCAAGGATAGTTATGGCTATGAGGTGGCGGTCATCGATCTGAGAAACCCCACCCGTTCGGACGGAAACAATCTGCTCCATCTGGTCAACAGGTATATGGACGCATATTTGAAAAACCCTCAGAACCTGGCATACAAGGCCAGAGCAGAGAAATATGCCAAGATCACCGCCAAGACCATCATCTCCTCCGGCGGCTTCGATACGGCGATGGCCGGACAAAACGCATTCTTCTATGATGCGGCGGAAGGATTACTCACCTCCGTGATCCTGCTCATAGCGGAATATTGTGAGCCGAAGCAGCGGCACATCGTGTCGGTATTCAAGCTCATACAGGATCTGCTGGCGCCTAGTGGCGTCAAGGGTAGGACTTTGTTCCAGATGCTCCTTGCCCATCTGCCGGACGACCATAAGACCAAGTGGTTCGCGGGAGCGGCGCTCAACTCGGCGGAGCAGGCCATGCAGAGCGTCCTCTCAACCGCGCTCTCCCGGCTCAACGCCTTTCTGGATTCCGAGCTGGAGCAGATCCTGTGCTTTGACACGGCAATCGACGCGGAGAGGTTCTGTACCAAAAAAAGCGCCATCTTCCTCGTCATGCCGGAGGAAGATAACACAAAATATTTCATCATCAGTCTGATCGTCCAGCAGCTCTACCGCGAGATCCTGTCGGTGGCCGACGAGCATGGCGGCAAGCTCCCCAACCGTGTGATGATGTTCCTCGACGAGATCGGAACCATACCCAAAATAGAATCGGCTGAGATGATGTTCAGTGCCTCGCGCTCGCGCCGAGTGTCAATAGTAGCGATTATCCAGAGCTTCGCGCAGTTGGAGAAAAACTATGGCAGAGAAGGCTCCGCTATCATCATCGACAATTGCCAGGATACGGTGTTCGGCGGCTTTGCTCCCAACAGCGAGTCGGCGCAGATTTTATCGAAAGCCATGGGAAACAAGACGGTCATGAGCGGCTCGGTCAGCCGGGGTAAAAACGATCCGTCACAGAGTCTGCAGATGATCGAGCGCCCGCTGATGACTCCCGAAGAACTTAAATCCATGCCCAAAGGCCGGTTTATCGTCACCAAGACCGGAGCCTATCCCATGCGCACTCGATTAAAGCTGTTCAAGGAATGGGGCATCACCTTCGGCAAGCCCTATGAGATCGCCGAGCAATCTGCCAGAAAGGTAGAGTATGCCGACAGGCGCCAGGTGGAGGAAGAAATCATCCGGCGCCACTCCGCCTGTGTGGAGGTGCAGGAGGAAGCTGAAATAGAAGCGGCTGCGTCGGGCGGCCTGGTGCATACGCCTGCGCAGGCAATCACCTTTGAACAGTTCGTGCAAAAACAGGAACCTGAAAGGAGGTAAAGCTGTGGGTTACTTTACACCCGTTTACGCCTCAGAACTACCCCACCGCGCAGTTTCTGTGTTCATGTATTTGCGTGACCGCGCCGATAAGGAAGGCAAATGTTACCCAGCGATTGGTACCATAGCCAAGGAGCTGAAGCTGTCTCACAGTACGGTCAAACGTGCGCTTGCTGATCTTGAAAAAGGCGGCCATCTACGAAAAGAACAGAGGTGGCGGGAAAACGGTGGCAAGAGCAGTAATTTGTACTATATTCAGCAGCTGGATTCAAGCTGAACGACTAAAAAACGACCTTCCCCGCCAAGGGGAAGGTCTGTACTTTCTATGAACCATGGAAGGGTTCATGGTGAACCGTCAAAGTGAACTTCTCATTTTAAGGAAATATCTAACACCAGAGAAATAATAATTAAGGAGCATTTCTGTAAGGAAAATATCTGAACTTTGAAAAATGAGACGCCAGGCAATAAAATAGTGATGTATTGATCGGCCAAGAAAGGCACAAAACAAAGAGGTGCATCCTCTGTGGTTAAGATCGGAATTTTCGGAGTATCAGGTTTCTATTGGCGGAGAAGCATTATATGAATTCCAGAGATTTATTATTCTGATATTTTATTCAGTAGTATGTGCTTGTGGCGATTCCGACGTATGAACCTGAACTCCCCAATCTGCAAGTTGCTTTAGAATCGGCATTAAATCACGGCAAATGTCGGTTAATGTATATTCGACTCGCACCGGCATCTCCATATATTGTTCGCGATGTATAAGGCCATTTTCTTCCAACTCCTTTAATGAACTGGCTAACATAGTATTTGTTATACCACTAATCTTACGTTTCAGTTCATTGTACCTTGTCGTACCATCCTGATGAAGAGCACATAAAATTGGTATCTTCCATTTTCCACCCACCACCCTTAGCGCACTTCCCAATGGACAATAGTCCATACATGGGCAATTATCTTTACAAGGTCTATCATTTCGATCGATTTCTTTGGTCATATTTCTCGAACCTACTCATTATATTCTGCGTTCTTGAAAATGAGATAACGCAGTAGTATTATTATACCAGATAGCAATAACGGAGTGAAGAGCTATCAAATAATTTTTATGGAGGCGAAAATATGGTTATCAATGAAGATGTAAAAAAAGTTATTGAAGGATCGGCATTTCTCTCGCTTATTACGGTAGATGCAAACGGAACCCCTCATCCTATTATTGCAGGTAAAGGCCAAGTAGTAAGTGACACGGTGGTCTTCGGTATTTATAAGATGGAGATCACACAAAAGAATTTAGAATCAAATAAAAATTCATGGGTCGTAGGGGCAACCATGGATGGGGGGCCAAAAGGTTATCGGCTCGTAGGTACAGCGGAGGCAAAAGATAAGCAACTTATTTTCACTCCGACTGGAGTAGATACGCTTATATAAAAAATTAATCAACGCATACAAAAAAGAAGAGGATAGCGATAGTCCGACATGAATATCTCTTCTTTTTTGTATGTCTCGTATTTAAGGAGTTGAATAGAACATGATTGTGCATATATTATCCTGTGGTATTTTTCAGCTGGAAATTGAAAAAATTCTGCCGGAAGTCAAGCAGGAATTACTTAACCACAATATAGAGATTGATTTTGTGCCCCCTGCATTGCATGTTGACAATAAAAAATTGAAAACCGGAATTGTTAACGGTCTGGAACCTCTTAAAAATCAAAAAGCAGTACTGCTTTATGGAAGCATGTGCCATCCAGAATTACTTCAAATAGCCCGGGATTCCGGAGTCACCTATCCAAAAGCGCATAACTGTATCGAGTTGTTATTCGATCCAGAAAGAAAAAAAGAGATAGATAGCGCCTACAATGTTTTTTATATGACCAGCGGCTGGTTAAAATACTGGCATGAAATATTTCAGCAAGGACAGGGATGGGACCCAGTTGATGCCAGGATAAATTTCGGTTCGTATGACAAGATTCTTGTGCTTGACAGTGGGGTATCCAATATTTCTGACGAAGAAATATTGGAGTTTTTTGATTATACTCAAGTGCCCATTGATATTGAATCGATTTCTTTGGATTATTTTAAGAATGTCATAATTGAGATGTGTCAAAATATTATTAAAGATTGAATTTCTTAATATTTGGTAGATAACCCAAATACATAGGTTGTAAACAGCCACGGCAAGAGATAGAGGCCTTAAGGGCTGTCGTCTCATCGGTACAGCAGTAGGAAGGATAAGCAAGCAGTCATTTTCACGCCGGCAAAGCGGATGCTCTAATATAAGCTTTATCTTTTGGTACATCAAACAGAAATGTAAAATATGCCGATTAGTTGGAATCTGTAAATTCCGGAAGGTGCTGCAATAAGCGATGAAAACCGGCTTTATCTGCACTATCAGTCGATATGGCTTAAATATTCAAATGGAGGTATTTATATGAATGAGAGTCATTTGAATGACGGAGAAAAAAGCTGTAAGAAAAAGGAATAACTAGTAGATATACAGCGGTTCTGGGTAATTCTGTCAGAATAACACGTGACGACATTGATTCGTTGCTGATCGAAATGCGGGTAATAAATTCTATAGAATCTTCAACAAAGATAGGGCTTTTTGGAGAATTTTTCGCAACTCCTGTGATGGTAGCCGCTTTGTCGGGACTGGATAATATCCGTCCAAACGGGATGGTTGAGGTCGCAAAAGGAACGGCAGCGGCTGGCGCAGTGATGTGGTCTGGCATCGGCAATGAACAGGACATTTCGGGGGTATTGTCCCCATGGTGCTTGCTCTGTTCCCTGTGGAGTTATTAAAGCCATTGAAGTTACCTGCGGACTTGCTCTGCCCCGGAATGTGGTTATAGAGATTACTTAATAGCAAGAGATATCATACCTTTAACGATATCAATTGTAATAAAACAAGATGGACAAGAGAGGAAGTGTTTCAATGATAGAAAGTGAAATATTATTGCAGAAAGAAAAGCTCAATTTGGCTGAGTACGTATTTGCAAAGCCGGAAAATATCGTTTTTTCCAATGAAGTAAGGAATATGTGTGAAAAAAATACATGCAGAATGTATGGCACTACATGGGCCTGTCCACCAGCCGTCGGGACTGTCGAGTGGTGTAAAGTGCGATGCAATGAGTATGAGAATGTGTTCATATTCACAACAATGTACCATCTGAAGGATATGTATGATATCGAAGAATGGAAAAACGACAGAATAATGCACAAGAGGGTTTCAGATAAAGTCGCGAAAATTTTCCGATCAAAGTATCCTGAGGCTTTGGTACTTTCAGCGGAAGGGTGTACAGTATGCAAGACATGCACCTATCCGGATAAGCCTTGCAGGTTTCCTGAACGCATGCATCCTGCGACAGAGGGCTACGGAATTCTGGTTACGGAGTCAGCCAAAGTTTGCGGTATTAAATATAATAATGGGCCCGAGACGTTAACTTATTTCAGCATGATATTTTATTGATAAGACAAATAGGTCCACAGGCCAATCACTTGAGAGAATAGACTTATTTGCTATAGCAACTATCTTATAACGCAAGGACTATATTGATGTAAAAGAATTGAATAGATATGATCTATTTATTCAATATGCTTATGCGGCAGCGAAACAAGCAATGGAGATGGCAAACGTACAGGAAACAAACTTTAACAAGGACAGAGTCGTGTCTATGTCGGCTCAGGCATTGGCGGCATTAAGACAATTATAAAAATCATGAAGAATTTATGACCAGAGGAAATAGGCGTGTTTCTCCTTTTATGATTCCTATGTTGATTAGCAATATGGCGGCTGATATTATAGCCATTAAAACAGGCTTTAAAGGACCTAGTTATTCTCCGGTATTGATTTGTGCAACATCCAATCAAGCAATTGGAGAAGGGTTTTTAACTATTAAACACGGATATACAGATGCAGTAATAGCGGTGGAGCTGCAATTAATACATTTACATTTTCTGAATTTACCAATATGTGTGCAATGTCCACAAATAATGAACATCCAGAACAGGCATGTCGTCCATTTGATAAGTTGAGGGATGGATTCGTAATGTCAGAAGGTTCGGGAATTTTATTCCTGGAGGAACTGGAACATGCCAAAAGTTGTGGAGCTAAGATACTTGAGGAGATTGTCAGATATTAGGCGACAACGGATGCCTATCATATTACAAGTCCTGATTATCATGGAGCTGAAAGATCAATGCAATTAGCTATTGATATGGCTGAAATATCACCAAAACATGTGGATTATATTAACGCACATGCAATAGGCACCCCGGAGGGAGATAAATCTGAAACAAAAGCGATTAAAGCAGTGTTTAAAGAAGGCGCCTATCGTATTAAAGTCAATGCTACAAAGTCCATAACAGGCCATTTATTTGGTGCAGCTGGAGGAATAGAGGCTATTATAACTTTAAAAGTTTTTGAGGAGGACAAGATACCTCCTACGATAAATCTGACTGTGCCAGATGAGGATTGTGATTTGGATTATATACCTAATAAGGCAATCAAACATGAAGTAAATTATGCCATATCAAATGGTTTTGGATTTGGCGGTCATAACGCTTCATTGCTCTTAAAAAAGTATATCAAATAGAGTTTCTGGACGATGATGACGTCCAATGTTTAATGATCGATGCTGTGGGTATCGGCAATACCGTAAACTTTTTATATCAGAATCTAGAATATGTTTGCGTCTGCAGTTTGAACTTTGCCACGATATACACCAAGGGTGGCATCAACTGCAATTATGCGCTATTTTAAAAGATTTACAAAAACAAATAATGTTAAGGGCAAACCTGCCTAAAGGCAGGGACGCAAAGCCGTAGGGTCTAAGGTGCTTTAAGCATTATGACAGCCTGGTTGCCGTGAGATTTCATGCGTCAAGACCTGCCCATTTTTGCGGCTGGTCTTGATTTTATGTTAGACGATAATAAATTTTTTAGAATATGCAAAGGAATGAATTTTTGTTTATGTTATAGATCTGCGATTTTTCACACGGCATTTATTATTTATTATCTATTAGTGCTTGTATGGTTGCTGTTGCGATCTTTAAATCCCGTTCGTCGCATAGATATAATGATCGTACGAGTTGCTCTACCTTAGTATTAGGATGTTGGTTTTCGGGATAAAAGATTGTATCAGCAGATATGCCCAGTTCCCGGACAAGTCGGAACAGGACATCATAGCTCGGTTTCTTATTTTCATTCTCAATTGACATGAGATAGCGAGGTGTTATGTTTATAATTTCAGCTAATTGTTCCCGTGTAAGTCCTTTGATTTTTCGGGCAGTCTTAAGGATACTACCAAGCCTATCAATATTACTAAGTTCCATCAGTTCACCCCCAACAACAGTTTACAGTTCCTATTTGAATGATGAAACGATACAACGAAACTATATAAATGCGAATTGTTAGAGCGTATTAGTGGAGAAATACTTACATTGACATGGTATTAATAAATATTTAAGCAAAATAATGTAACCCGCCCAACAAAAAAAACGTAAGTTTGGCGGGGACTTTCTTATGCCCTAATAATTTTCCCCTCCAAACCTACAAGTTTGGAAGGTGTTTTTATGCTCATTCAGTATGCGACAAAAATTCAGAGGCTGCTATTGAATAGCAGCCGGGCGTGATGAAGCGGACATCATTTTATGTACCATAGTTAATGTTAAACGATTAAAAAAAGCCCATTCTGGTCAAGGGGCAAGTGCGGCCAGCTAGTAGAACTGTCAGAACATGGAAATAGGATATGTAAATTCTTAAACGCGCATTTGGATTGCATCCAAGTGTGCGTTTTTTGTCGTATAAAAAGGTTTTGTGTCAATTGTCGCTCCCCTCCCCTTGTTCTTCATTTCCAGATTTCAACAATCACGAAATGGAGGACAAGCCCTATGGCTAAATTTGAAAGAAAGACGAATTATCGGGAAAAACATCCCGATTTAAGCGATGAAATCATTGAGACACTTGAAAAAAGCGACCGGAAGATGGAGTACCAGCAATATGACCTGAAGGTGGAGAGATACAGGATTGACTATGCCAAAGGAGCCGTTACATACCTTCCTAGCCGAGAGGATTCCTACGAAAGGCTTCTGGAGGAAAACAGGCAGTTTGCCGCCGATGCTGAATGCGTGGATGATACCGTTGTGAAAGCTGTGATGATTGAGAAAATGCTGGCCTGCCTCAAGCGGCTTACCTCGAAAGAACAGGAGTTGATCACCGAACTGTTTTTCAAGAGCAAGAGTGAGCGCCAGTTATCGATGGAAACAGGCATTCCCTACATGACCATCCATGACCGAAAGGTCAAAATCCTTTACAAATTAAAAAAACTTATGGAAAAGTAAAAAAATTTCCGTGCAGCCCCCTCACTCAACGTGGAAGTAAGTGAGGGGGTTTTTCTATTCTCTCTTTTGCTCCTTGAAAATTTTATATCCGGCAGCATAAATACATGATCTGTCCAGCCGCGATGAGCGGCAGCGACATTGACGGGCGCGCCAAGACTGCCTGCAGATGGGTGACAGACATCTGTCGAACCGATGGCATCGAAGGTGACGAGCGGCAAAGCCCGGTCATAAAACAGTCTATGGTGGACTGTTTCGCAATGAAATGGACAGTGACAATGCTACTTCCGTCCAGCCACAGACTCAAGCAATGGGGGCGGCTCGCAGAGATCCTGGGAGAGGTGAAATTCCTATGAGGTTTGCCGACCACAAACCGTTTATGCTGCCGCCCTTTGAGCCGCAAGGCTTTTCCGCTTCGGGAAGTAGTGTCGAATAGAAGCGCAAATCGTAATGAAGAACAAGTAGATCATTTTTGATCTTGGAAACTATGCGGCAGGGCGGTCTTTTTCTGTCCTGCCGTATCCTTCTGAGATTAAATTCGAAATATCAAGGAGGAAAGCGATATGGAAAAGGAAGCGTTAGCAGAACTGCTAAAAAAGGATCTTGTCGTCGGATATGTGTACGGGCTTGATGGTGAGAGGCAGGAATACTACTTTGAGAAGTCTCCGTCCAACATCGCCAGCTTTGTCATGCTGAAAAAGGATCATGCGGACAAAATTGTTCTGACGGATACGCTGGACAGGCTGATATTAAATACCTTTGGCGAATTTATTAACAGCTGCCCGGATCAGAAGCTTCTGCAGGACATCACAAAAGAGCTGGTACCCATGCAACTGGGCGAAAAGGAGCCTGTCAGCATCCCGATTGCGAGCGTTGAAGAAGTTCAAGCCTTCTGGAGCCAGGAAAGCCGGCTGCGCGCATGGATTTACTGCCAGATCGACGCGCCGGAGGATACCCACGGAGCCTTAAAAGGGCAGAAAAAGGAGCTCATGGATTACGCCGAGCAGATGGAATTTGCGGTCGTTGGCGAATCTGAGGATATCGGGAGCAGTCTGGATTGTGACTGCGCCGGTCTCGCCGAGGTCATGAAGGCCGCCGGAGATGGCAAAATGGATATATTGCTTATAAAAAAGCTTGACCGCCTGGGGCGGGATACGGCAAAATTACTGGAGTTTCTAAGAGGACTGGATAAGCTGGGTGTCGAGCTTTATTCACCGTTGGAAGGCCTAATTCAGCTGGATTATCAAAGTCCTTCCCTTTCTCTGCAGTGAACGGAGGGTGAGAGATATGTCAAAGAATCAAGCAGCCAATGAGGTCAAATATAAGGTGGCGGTGAAACTACTGGATATAATGCTCCGTAACGGCCTTATCTCCCCTGCTGAGCACAAAAAAATAGACGAATTGAATCGTCAAACTTTCACGCCGGAGCTTTCCGGAGTATATGTGTAAAAACACTAGCTATCTCAAAGCTTGTGTGGTAATGTGTGTTGCTAACAGGAGGTCAAATATGGGAGAAAGGAGAAAACGCATGGCAAAAAAAGTAGTAAGAATAGATCCTGTTAGACAACAGGTCGTCCGGCAATTACAGCCGAAAAAGCGGGTGTGTGCCTATTGCCGGGTAAGTACCGATTCTCGTGAGCAGCAGAATTCTTTTACCACACAGATGGAGTATTACACTGCCTTAATTGAAAATCAAGAGAACTGGCAGTTTGCCGGAATCTACGCCGATGAAGCAAGAAGCGGGACGAAGCTGCAAAAAAGAGATGAATTCTTGAGGATGATGAAGGATTGCGAGGACGGGAAGATTGATATGATCATAACCAAATCCTTGACCCGGTTCGCCAGAAACACTGTAGACAGCATCCAGGCACTTCGGAGATTGAAGGAGTTTGGCGTCTCCGTCTATTTTGAAAAGGAGCATATCGACAGCCTGTCGGAGAAAAGTGAGCTGATGCTGACCATTTTAAGCTCGCTAGCTCAGGGTGAATCCGAAAGCATATCAACCAACAACAAATGGGCGGCGATTAAACGCTTTCAAGACGGTACCTTCATCCTTGGCACTCCCGCTTACGGCTATACCAAGGATGTAAATGGCGAGCTATTAATCCAGGAGGAAGAAGCCGCAGTAGTCCGTCGCATATTCAGAGAATATTTAAACGGTAAGGGCACATATGCAATCGCCAAGGATTTATCGGAGGAAGGAATCCCAACGATACGCTCGGCTGAGAAATGGCATGACGGTGTGATAAAGGAAATGTTGTTAAATCCAATTTACACCGGAAATCTGCTTCATCAGAAAACCATGACCACACAGGTGCTGCCCTTTAAGAGACAGAGAAACAAGGGTCAGCTTCCTCAATACCTGATTGAGGACAACCATGAACCCCTTATCTCACATGAACAGGTGGAGGCGATTAGGAAAATCTTCGAATACCGCAGAAAGCAGATGGGGATGGACGATTCGGAGAAATACCGAAGCCGGTACGCTTTCAGCAGCAAAATCTTATGCGGCGAATGCGGCGGTATGCTCCGAAGACAGAAAATCTACATCGGCAAGCCCTATGAGAAAATCCAATGGTGCTGCCGTCAGCACATTTTGGACAACACCAAATGCAGCCAAAAGGCAATTAGGGAGGATGACGTCCAGTGGGCTTTCAGTGTGATGTGGAACAAGCTTGTAAGCAATTATACCGATATCCTCACTCCCCTGCTGGATATACTTAAAAAGCTTCGAATGGACGAGCAGCAGGAGCAGGAAATCGGGGACTGCAGTAATAGAATCATGGAACTTACAGAGCAGGGTCATATACTCAGTAGATTGGTATCGAAGGGGTATATAGACCCTGCGGTATTTATAGAGCGGCAAAATACCCTGACAATAGAGCTTGCCGCTATAAAAAAGAAAAGAAGCCAGCTTCTGGATAATAACGGTTTCGACCAAGAGATCACCGGAACAGAGCAACTACTGGAGCTGATCAGAAACAATCCTCATGTTATTGAAGAATACCGTGAGGATTTTTTTTTACAGGCGATAGACAAGGTCATCATACAGAAAAATGGACAAATCATCTTCCGGCTTATCAACCGACTGGAGTTGTCCGAATCCTACAGGAAGGAGGCGGTAGAGGATGATGCAAAGGCATATGCCCATCGGGTATAAGCTGGTGGATGGTAAAATACAGCTTGATGAACCCAAGGCGGCTGTTGTAAAAAAGATATTTGCAGACTATCTGTCCGGAGCCTCCACCTCTTCCCTTGCAAAGCGGCTTACCGAAATGGGCTTTCCAAACGCCAACAACAAAGCCTCCTGGAATCATGGCTCAATAGGCAAGATACTGGAGAATGTCAAATGCCTTGGGGATGAATTCTACCCGCAGATGATTGGCACAGAACTGTTCGAGCAGGTGCAGAAACGCCGACAAGAACGCTGTGAACAGCTGGGGCGAAGCATTCAGCCGAACAGCGCGAACCGCCAATATTCATTCACAGGAAAGCTCCGGTGTGGAGAATGCGGTGAGGTTTACCGCAAATACATCGAGCACTGTGGCAGAGCATCGGAGAAGTCGTTCTGGAAATGCAAGAGATATATTTACAGGAACCGAGTGTGCTGCCGGTGTGGTTTCCTCGCAGATGAGCAGATTGAAAAAGCCTTCATTGAGGTAGCCAACCGGATTCTAGCAAGATTGCAAATCCTCGACCGGACGCCAAAGAAAGAGCCAATTCCAAATAGCCTTGTATATAATAAATTGGATCAGCGGATTAGAGAGCTGGAAGCAGAAGGACGGTATTCGTCCAAGGAGCTTCCGGCTCTTATTTTTGAACGGGCACAAGCTTTTTATAAAACAGCGAGAATCGATGACACTGACCATAACACCGGGAAGATGAAACAGGCATTTTCAGGCAGACAGCTTATCGTGGAATTTAATGAGGAACTGTTTCTGACGGTAATAAAACAGATCACGGTCTACGCCGATCATCAGCTGGTGTTTGAATTTATAAACGGATTAACTATGGAAGCTGGATATTAAGCCAAGGAAGGAGAACCTATGATGCAGACAGCGACAGCAAAAAAGAAAAGCATATCCCTTATACCTTCCCTACCGGAGTATGACAGGAGCATAAAACCTCAGTTTAAAGCCCTGCGGGTGGCGGCATACTGCCGTGTCAGCACCACGCTGGAGCAGCAGGAAACCAGCTACGAAGCCCAGGTTTCCTACTATACCGAAAAAATCAAGAGCAATCCCAACTGGAAGCTCGCCGGAATCTATGCGGATGACGGTAAAAGCGCCACAAACACCAAAAAGCGAGATGACTTCAACACCATGATCGAGGACTGCATGGCCGGAAAAATCGACATGGTCATCACCAAGTCGGTCAGCCGCTTTGCCAGAAACACGGTGGACAGCCTGCAGAACATTCGCAAGCTCAAGGAAATGAACGTTGCCGTCTTCTTCGAAAAAGAAGGGGTGAATACGCTGGAGGGAACCGGCGAGCTTTTAATAACCATCCTGAGCAGCCAGGCGCAGGAGGAAAGCCGGAACCTTAGTGAAAACACCCGGTGGGGTCTTGTCAGACGATTTGAGAACGGCATCGTCTCGGTCAACCATAATAAGTTTTTAGGCTACACCAAGGATAAGAATAGCGAGTTGGTCATCGTACCGAAGGAAGCAGAGCTGGTCAGACGGATTTTCCGGCTTTACCTTGAAGGAAGCAGCATCATACAGATTACTAAGATATTAGAGTCAGAAGGCATCACCACCGTCACCGGACTGACCAAATGGTGCCCCGGCGTCATCGAAAAAATGCTGAGCAACGAAAAATACATGGGCGACGTCCTACAGCAGAAAACCTATACCATCGATTTTCTCACCAAAAAGCGGGTGAAGAACAAAGGCATCGTCCCCCAGTATTACATAGAGGATGACCACGAGGCCATCATCCCCAAAGAGCTTTATTATCAGGTGCAGGAGGAAAAAGCACGGAGGGCGAGCCTAAGCAAAACTGCGGCAGCCCGAAGGGCAAAGCAGGAAAATGAAAAGGAGAAAAGTAAATACAGTTCCAAGTTCGCCCTGACCGACATTATGGTGTGCAAGGAATGCGGCCAGCCGTACCGTAGGCAGGTATGGTCAAAATACGGTCAAAAAAGCGCCGTTTGGCGATGTGAGAACCGCCTGAAGAATGGAACCAAGAACTGCAAGTACTCCCCCACGTTCAAAGAGGAAGTCCTTCATGACGCCATAATGACTGCCATTAACAATGTAGTGGAAAACCGCGGCGAGTTTGTCGGCGCCTTCCGCGAGAACGTCATACGGGTCATTGGCAGCCACTCCACAAAAAATGTGACTACCGAATATGACGGACAAATTGAAAAGCTGCAGGCTGAAATGCTGGTTTTAATAGAGGAAAATGCTAAGCAAGGCTCCATAACGGAGGATTTTGATGAGCAATACCATAGAATAGCAGAGCAGATCAACGACCTTAAGCAGAAAAAGCTGGAGCTGGTGCGGGAGCAGAAAATAGCGACTGATATTCAGCAGAGGCTCGACGATATGGATGTCTGCCTGAAGAAAACTACCTGCGAGGTCAGAGAGTTTGACAACGACCTCGTCAGGAGGCTCCTGCAGAGCATCAAGGCTGTCAAGGATGATCTGATAGAGATCCAATTCAAATCCGGAATAGTGATGAATCAGCGAGTTTCATACTTCGATTTTTAAGCAGCGGCAGGGGCAGTAAATAGCTGTCCTTGCCTGAAGAAAATAACTGTTAAGACTAAAATCCTCAGTGTCGCTGAGGGTTTTAGTGTTGGTAGCTAATATAAAGTTAAAAGATTTAAGAATATTTGGTAAATTTACGCACTTTTTGTTGAAACAAATCTCCCAAAGATATACAATTGTAATAACAATGTTGTTTATATTGTTATTACATCTTGGGGGTTAAAAAATGGCAAATGTCAATGGCCTATTAGAAATTGCAATAGATGAAACATCTAACATAAATCCTGGTGAAATCTTTTTGTTAAGAGATTTATTCAAGGGTTATGAATGGAATAGAATATCTAGAAGTGACCGTCTATTGTTAGGTACATTATTCCTTAACTATATCAATTCAGTAAATAACGAGGTAACCCCTATAGAGAAGACTTCTTCTGGTCAGCAAAGATATAAAAAATCCACTGATAAGCAGGATGTTTTTGAGGGGGCGGCTCATCAATGAAGAATGTTAAATTAAGTAATACTCATGTACCAGATAAAGTTTATGCTTATTCACTGCAGGTCAGACATATGATGTACGAACTACTTGACTGTAAAGATGGAGATGCTGTTAGTGTTGAGGTCTTCGATGACATCGGGGTGGAAAAATCAGATGGAACAAAGGAAGCTATACAGGCAAAAAGTGCATTATCAAGTAGAAACCCTGTTTCAGATCGAGCTACTGATTTGTGGAAAACATTGTATAATTGGTTAGTTGCTCTACAAGAAAAAGAGATCAATATCGAATGTACAAAATGTAAGTTGCTGATTACTGTAGATAAACATGGCGGTATTGTTGACTCTTTTAATAATGCTACTACGGTAGAAGAAGCCAATAAAGTTTGGGAAACAGCAAAAAACGAGTTTTATGACGAAAAAGGAATTGAAAAGAAACTTGGAGATGAATATGCAGATTACATTCGTGCATTCTTTTCTAATAAGAGCAAGTCAGATGCCTGTAATGTTATTAAAAAGTTTAAACTCGAAACGTTAGCTAAAAAGCATACTGAAGTTTTATATGAAAGATTTGAGGAAAAAGCTTTTATTGCAAAAAATTCACTCGATATAATGTTTGTTTACATGTTGGGTTGGATTGACAAACGAACTGCTGAATTAGCAGAAGATAGAAAGCCAATGATCATATACAGCAAAGATTTTAGAAATGAATTAACAGCTAAATATCGAGAAGTTAATCAAAAATTAAGCTTAGTTGAAATAGCCCCAAAGCCATCGGAAAATATGATAAACGACGAATTGGAAGCATTTCGTGTATATGTTGAACAATTAGATATTGTGGATTGTGATTATACGGATAAAATAGAGGCTGTTAGTGATTATTTACGTGCATCAGCAAACAGGACAGCCTGGGCAGAAAAAGGAGACATTAGTAAAGATGCAATCTCATCATTTTCTGAAGAATTAATTAGAATCTGGAATAACAAGAAGAAAATATTAGATATTATACAAAAAACCTCAGAGGAAAGTGAAAGAGGTAAGTTACTATATTTTGAATGTAAAGATAAGCAAGTAGATATGGGAACTTTTGTTGCTCCCTCCTTTTTTACGTCAGGATGTTTTCATACCTTAGCAGATGACGAAAGTATAGGATGGCATCCAGAGTACAAGAAGGTTTTAAAAGAGAGGAGGAGTAAGAATGGGGAATCTCTCTAAAGAATTTGAGAACGTACAAAATCCAGCGCTAGGTGCATATATAATATGGAATTTTTCAAGGGGTTATTACGAATACAACTCTTCATTTATACCATTTCAATTATTTTTTGTTGTGCTACCAATTATTTTTAGAGCCGATTTAGTCGATATTATTACATCAACGCAAAAACAATCAGGGTTAAGATATTTTGCAGATAAGTTCCTTACTACTAAAGTATTAAAAAATGATATGGTTTCTCATATACATAAGGCTAGTGAAGGGACAAAACTTCTTACATTAAAGTCACTGCAAATTGCAATTCATGCTAATCTCATTTCGTTAGATGCAGAAAGTGCATTACTATTCCCAATAACTATTTCTGAAAAGAAAAGTGAATCTGCCTCCGTAATACGGTTAGGAAAGGCAGCTGAAAAACTAGGTAACTGGTGTGCAAGATTAACTATGCACGAAATATCTCAAATATTGAAAGTGAGGTTTTAGCATGGATTTTCAAATAAAAAAGTTGATTTTATGGCCTAAAAAGCAAGAATACGATTTTAAAGAAATTGAATTTGAACTAAATCAAATCAACATTATTACTGGTGCTTCCAGAACGGGAAAATCTGCTATAATACCGATTATCGATTACTGCCTTGGTTCAGGCAGTTGCTATATTCCTGTTAAAACTATTCGTAATGCATGTAGTTGGTTTGGTATATTAATTTCATCAAATGGAAGTGAAATATTATTAGCAAGAAAAGAACCTGGGCTACAAAAGTCAACGGATGATATGTTTTTAATGGAGGGTAAATCGGTAGAAATACCATCGCAAGTGATTAAGAATACTACTAGGCAGAATGTAAAACATTTTTTGGATGAATCGGCTAAATTATCATTTCTAGATATTGAGGCAGATACCAATAATCAGTTTTTTGGACGTCCATCATTTAGAGACTTAATGGCATTTTGCTTTCAACCTCAAAATATAGTTGCAAATGCAAATACACTATTCTATAAAGCAGACACCACAGAACATCGAACAAAATTAATTAACATTTTTCCATATATTCTAGGGGCTGTGACACCGGAAATTTTAGCTAAACGTCAACAAATTAACGATCTGACAAGAGAATTAAACAGAAAACAAAGAGACTTGCAGAAGCTAAAGGATGTATCTGAGAAGTGGAAGATTGAAATCAACGGATGGGTAAGTCTAGCTAAAGAGTATGGAATCATTAGCAACCTAAAAACTGATGAATTGGCATTTGATGATCAAGTCAATTTGCTCAAGGAACTAATAAATAAAAATTCTTCAGATGCAAATATTGATAGTGAAAAGATCATTGCTGCTTCACATGAAATGATAGATTTAAGAAAAGAAGAAAGTTCTGTTGCTATGGAATTGACAAAATCAAAAAGTCGTTATACAGAGATGTCTCAACTTTTTGATAGTTTGGATACATATAGAAATTCTTTGTCAATTCAAGTAGAACGTTTAAATATTTCAAAATGGCTTCGTTCATTAAGTGAACAAAGCAGTGCTTGTCCTATTTGTGGAACTACAAATGTTAAGGATGGTGTTCTTGAGCAACTTTATAATAATCTAGAAAAGCTGGAAGATGAAACTGGTTATACAAAGGCTATTCCTGCAGCTTTTGAAAGAGAATACGAAAATGTAAAGAAGGAAATAGGCATATTAAGTGAGCGCTTATCAGCAGTACAAAAAAGAATCAAAATTCAGAGCGAAGTGAAAAATGCATCTGAAAATGAGAAATATACATTAGACGGCATTTCTAGATTTTTGGGTAAGGTTCAATATGCCAGCGAAACATTTGATTTATTAGGAACAGATAGTGCATTAATAGATGCAATTAATCGAGTGCAGAAGGATTTAGATGACCTAAAAAAACAAGTAGATGAAATTGCAATTGAAAAAAAGATTGATACCGCTATTAGGACTGTATCATCTAATACTATGAAATTAATTCCTTTACTTGATTCGGAAAGACCTAATGATCCAATAAAAGTAGATTATAAGAACTTAACAGTAATAGTTTCATCAGATGATGGACGCGATGATTATTTATGGGAAATTGGTAGTGGATCTAATTGGCTTGCATATCATATTGCAGCAACATTAGCTTTTCAAATATTCTTTAGTAATACGGCAATGTCATCAGTTCCTAATTTTATTGTTTATGATCAGCCAAGCCAAGTTTATTTTCCCCAAAAAATAGCTGCTAAAGAAGATGACAAAGAACTTGACCCAACATTGGATGATGAAGATAGGCTTGCTGTAGAAAAAATATTTAAAACTATGGCTTCTGCAATGGCAATGGCTAATAAACCAGTGCAAATTATAGTATTGGAGCATGCAGATGAAAGTGTATGGGGAAAGGTTGAGAGAGTACATGAAGTATGCGAATGGAGAGGCGAAAACCAGAAGTTAATACCAAAAGAATGGATTGATTAATATCCATATGCATGAAAAAGATAGAATACTGATATTAGTTGAAGGTAATATAAAACTTATGTTAGTAGTAGATCACCCAATTTGAGTTTTACTGCTAAGGGAACCACCAGCTTAGCACCTTTTTATCTACTCAAGGGGAAAGATCAAGACAAGCAATCTTGAACAAAAAACTCGGCATCTTGATAGATAAAAGGGAAAAAATCAAGCATAGCTTCAAGTACATACTGATCGAAATAACAGAGCTTTATAAACAATGATTTACAAGAGGAAAACCTTATGAAAGTATTTTTAGATGAAGCAGGAAATACAGGATGTGTAGATGAATATCAGGATAAAAATTGGTGGTACAGGTTAGATAATAACTGTATCATTATCAATGATGTTCATTTCAATATCCATTCATATTATGAAAACTTAAAGATTTTCACAGAAGAAAATATTGGAGATAAGGAAGCGTTAATTGAGATTACAAACTCAATTATGTCGCACCTTATAACACTAGCCGAAAAAGTGATTGGCTTATATAATGAATACCTGAATGGAACTAAAACAGAAGAAACCCTTGTTAAAGATATGGAAGCAGTTATTCCTTCAATTGATAAGTATTATTTTGAAGAAACTGATCTCGCTATACCCCCAATTGAGCTAAAAGAGTGGAGTCAGTGTTGCTCAAATTTATCTGCTACAATACACGATTTCACCTTGTTCTATAACAAGAGGTATTTGTCAACCAGAACAACTGATAATAGGATTGCGTGTATGAATATAACGGTAAGTAGATATTATGAGGATTTAGAAGCGCTTAAAAAAACTGGGTTATGATTAATGCCGGAATAATAATCGGTATTGCGGTTTAAAAATCAAAAAAAACAGCTATTTGTATCGAATAAAGCCTTCAAGAAGTCAACACGCTTTTGAAGGTTTTATTGCTTACAAATTACTTGGGTTGTAAAGCAAAATGTAGCTACTAATTCGACGAAAAAAAGCCTGCAACAGGCTATGGTTTCGGAATATACCCGGCCGCCAAGGGGATACCAGACTGGTACGGCATCTTCGCTGGTGCTATAATAGGGCTAAATTAGGGAAACCGTTGAAACAACAGGGTTTTCACTGATTAAGCCCTATTTTTTTACGCCCTTTTTAGGGCACAAAAATTAGCAATCTAAAATAAAAAGGAGGAAAGAGCAGATGTGCAAAATAATTACGGTTGCAAATCAGAAAGGTGGTGTATCAAAAACAACTAGTGTTCGCAACCTGGCCTACTCCCTTGGGGAGTTAGGCCTTCGTGTTTTGGCGGTTGACTATGATCCCCAGTCCAATTTATCAGCTTCCCTTGTGTTGGAAGATACCCATGAAATTGGCACAACGATAGCAAATTTAATGACAATGGCAATGGATGAGGAAAAACTGCCGTCTAAGAGTGAGTATGTTTACCGGCGTGGGAAACTTGACTTTATCCCCAATGACATCCATTTGTCGGTTGTCGAATCCAATCTGCGGTTGGAGATGGGAAGCGAAAAATTGCTTTTCAACATTCTTGAGCCTTTGTGTAAGGACTATGACTATATCCTCATTGATACAAATCCCTCCCTTGGCCCGCTGACAATCAACGCCCTTTCCGCAGCAGACAGCGTTCTCATTACAATCAACCCTGAGTTTTACGCAACCATAGGGCTCCAGGATCTGACCAAGACCATTCTGAAAATAAAACGCAGGATTAACCCTAAAATTGAATTTGAGGGTATCCTTATGACCATGTGCGATATGCAGACAAATCTGCACAAAGAAGTCAGCGCGGAAGTGAATGAAGCATACCGGGGAGGCATGAGAGTTTTCAAGACCTCCATTCCTCGCTCCATCAGGGTGGGCGAAGCAAACCGCTGCGGAATGAGCATCATGGAATACGACCCCAAATCCAAAGCCGGACTTGCATACATGGAATTTGCAAAGGAGTTGAGTGGGTATGCCGGATAGACCTGCACCGAAACGGATTAAATCAATGGACGAACTGCTTATGGCAGTGGAACCGGAGGGTCAAGCAACCGATATAAAAAACGGTGTAGTCCGCCTGAAGTTTACTGAGGTGGACCCATACCCCAATCATCCTTTTCGCTTGTACAGCGGTGAGCGTTTGGATGATATGGTTGCAAGCATCAGCAATTATGGCATCCTGACCCCAATGATTGCCCGCACCAAGGATAACGGAAGATATGAAATGCTTGCAGGGCACAACCGCATGAACGCCGGCACACTGGCAGGACTTGACGAAGGCGAATTTATTATCAAGGAAAACCTGTCGGATGAGGAAGCATGGATGTATGTCATCGAAACCAATGTCATGCAGCGTTCCTTTGCCGATATGCTGCCGTCTGAAAAGGCGGCAGTGCTTACTTTACGGCATTCAAAAATGTTCTCGCAAGGCAAGCGCAATGACATTATCGCAGAGCTTAAAATGCTTGAAAATCCGCAGTACATCAAGGGAAAATCGACTTCTCCCCTAATAGGGGAAAAGTTGCACAGCGATGTTCAGTTGGGCATTGAATATGGCTTGTCAAAAAACTCCGTATCGCGATTATTACGGATTGATAAATTGAACGAAGCGTTGAAAGGACGTGTTGATACTTCCGAAATAGGAGTTTACCCTGCCGTCGCCCTCTCCTACCTTGCCGAAGCGGAACAGCAGGAAATTGAAAAGGTGCTGTCCGAAAATGAATTCAAAGTGGATATGAAAAAGGCGGAAATGCTCAGAAGCTACTCCGAAAGCAGCATACTGAACGAGAAAACCGCCTATCAAATCCTTTCGGGTGAAATCAATAAAAAGCCGAAATCAACCACACCACCCCCTGTCAAAATCAAGCACAAGGTCTATTCCAAGTATTTCCCCGCAGACACAAAAGCAAGCGAGATCGAAAGAATCGTTGACGAGGCCCTCGAATGGTATTTTTCCAACAAGGTAAAAGAGGAGACGGCTTAAAATGACAAGAAATGTCTTGACCTGTGTGAAATGCGGAGGCAATGACTTTGAGGTATCCTACGGCACAGACTGCTCCCGTGACGAAAAAGGAAATGAAAATTGGGAGCTGGCGCTGGTCTGCAACCACTGTGGCTACTTGACAACCGTAGCCCGCACCAGAGGATATATAGCGGAAATCGAGCCTGTCAACTAAGAGGAGGTGAAATTTTGAGAAAGGATGAAAGACTGAGGACGGTCTATGAAACCATAGCGCCCCACATTACCCGTACCGAGAGCGCATGGCGGGATTATCTCGGTTTTGCGGCACGGTTTTATAAATACAGCTTTGACAACGCCCTGCTGGTGTACGCGCAAAATCCAAACGTCACCATGCTTGCCACTACACCGATATGGAACAGATTCGGCAGATACATCGATAAAGGCGCAACAGGACTGGCGGTCTGCGAGTATGACAAGGCCAGGCTGACCATTAAGCACCTGTTTGATATCTCTCAGACCCATGGCCGGGAAATCATACCGACAAACTGGCAGCTTGATGATAAGATGAAAACAGAGCTGACCAGCCGTCTTTCCTATGCTCACAATCTTACATCCTCCGGTTTTGGCGAGTGCCTGAACCAATTGGCGGAAGAAGCGGTTGACGAGCGCCTGGACGATTATCTGCAAGATTTTGACTTTGACCTTGAAGGCCACCTGTTTTCACAGTTGCCCCAGGACGGATTGCTCAGTCAAATCCAGGAGATCGTCAAAGACAGCGTAACCTACTTTATCGGCAAGCGATGCAGCCTTGCAGATGGTGAAATCCATACCGGCGACGGGATGATCACCATTGCCCATTTCGACAGCATTCCGTTGATTGCAAGGCTCGGATACACCGTGACCGATATCTCCAAAGGCATACTTCTGGAAATAGAACGGACAATCAGAATAATTGAACAGGAAAAGAGGATGACACATGAGCAAAATCGAGATGAACTACACCGAGAAGGACGGAGTGCTGCTCCCGAACCTTCAAATCTCCAACAACAGCGAGGACGACAGCCAACCCCTGGGCAAGTACGGCAGAATGGCGATGGAATACCTGCACAAAAACCATCCTCAGCGGTTTATGATTTTGAAAATGGATGGCACGCTGATGGGGATAATGCACCGGGTCCACAGGGAAGCGGTGGAGAAAATCGAATACATCACCCAGCAGATGCTGGAGGCCGAACCGATGCCGGCAACGGAGGACATCCTGGAGAAGACCCGCCATCTGAACAGCTTGCGGTCGGCAGCGGAGGAAATCGTGCTGAACGAGATCATATTCAAAGCGAGGTAAGCCCGCCGCCCCCAAATAATCAAAAGGCAGAGCCGCCCGAAAGCGAACAGGAGTCGCCGTCGGATGGCTCTTTTTTTATGCCAAAGGCACAGGTTGAGGCAGCGAGACAGACTGGACGAAAAGCATCCTATATAAATGTAGAATACACGGATGAACAGGTACGGGAATATTACGAAGACATTTTAAAAAGCACCGATCTCTATCCTCTTGAAATGTATGAGAAAATTCAGGAGCTCTTTACGGACAACATGCCTCTTGAAGACAAGGCGGTCGCCCTATCCAAAATTTACGAGGACTACGGCAACGCGGAATATCAGGCGGACGTATTGCTGAAAACCACTCACCGGGGTGCGGACGGGATGTCGTTTTCCTTCGGGAACGGTGATACACACATGCCATGGCACACCATCGCCCACATCATAGAAGTCCTTATGGACGAAGGCGAATATCCGGCGCCTATCCCGGAGGAAAGCCTTGCGGACAGAATCGGTGACTTCAACATCCCCGATGAGATTGATGAAATGCCCATTGCAGACGAGAATACTTCTCCCATCGCCCAGGAAAAAGATGAACCAAGCGAGCAGGAGCTGTATGCCTGTGTGGATAGGTATCTTTGCAATACGCAAATCGTGTATAAAGGCTGGCATGGTGAAATAGCGGCGGAGCTTGCCAATGATAATGAAATAGATGAATATCTGATGGCCGACTATTTCCGGGACCTGGATGAACGCGAAACGCGGATTGATGATCACATTGTCACCTGTTTTGTGGAGGATAACGGCGTTGAATTTCAGATTGACCGCTATGATGTCGCATTGTCCTGGACGGAGCTTGCTAAAAAGATAAGGACCCTAATCGAAATTGGCGCTTTCCCCGTGCCGAAAACCGTAGATATAAAAAAAGAGGGACAGCCACCATTGATCAATGTCCTGGTGGTGGAGCCGGAGAAAAAGCCCTGTCTCACCGCCATTCCAAGAGGAAGCAATGCCTTGCAGGAAAAAGTCGGCGGACGGATTACCACCCTTAAAATCGGGGACGGCATAGATGCTGTCTGCGCTGAGGATGCCGGCTTTGAAACCACACCCATCAACCGTATGATAAACGGCCAGCCTATCTTCGGCACCTTTGTTGTGGCAAGGGTGAACTACAATACAGGTGAATATGAATCTCTGCAAGAGGCCGACATCCAAAAGTACATGACAGAACTCGCCACCCCGCTTGTAGACATTACCAGACTGGTTGCGGAGTATGAGGAAATAGAAGCCACGCAGGAAGATACCGCGCAGGATATTGAAGCGATGGGCTTTTATCCCCCGCAGCTAGGTTATGAGGAAGACCCTAATGTCCGAGGCAGTGCTAACTTTACACAAATTGAGGGCAACCCCAGGTTTGACGAAACAGAACCCTTTGTCCCAAAGCCTGTAGCTAATCAGCAGATGACCCTGTTCGATATAGAAGCTATCCCGAAGGACAGGGAAGCGGAATTGATTGAATATGTGCTGCTGGAGGGCAGCTTAATCGTCGGAGGCAAACAGCGTGTCTATGAATTTGCCATGACCCGGCCCACCGGTTCTGCCTTTGAAAAAATGTTAAAGAACGAATACGGCATTGGCGGCCATACCGTCGGCAAGCATGGCATCGGTTTTGAAAACCATAACAGCAAGGGGATCGTGTTTGACTGGACCGATGATAAAGGAGAAAAGCACGAGACCAAAATCACCTGGATTCGGGCAGCTATTGGCATTCAAAGGCTCATAGATCAGGGACGGTATATCGGAAACCCCACACCCGCTCGTACAGTTGAGACTGAGAAACCCGATGAAGATAAAGAAATCGATTCCCATATCTTTTTTAATATACAGGTTCAAATCAGGGAAACCCATCTGGATTATCACAACGGGCAGCATGATTTTTTGTCTGAGGCGCTCTATAACGGCTTCCTCGTTGGAGCCTTACAATACAGCGAGTATGAAGGCATTCCCCATATCAGCCATATTGAAGTGCTTGCGGATTACCGCCGCCGGAGTGTGGGAACGCAGCTCCTTCAAGCGCTCCAAAGCAAATATCCCGACAGGGAGATCGAATGGGGCATGACGACGGAGGACGGTGCCGCCTTGAAAGATGCCGTCACCTTTGAGGTGGAGAATGAGGCGTATACCGAACTGCAAAAGGAATATGACCGGATTGCCGGCCAGCTTGCGGAGTTGGAGGCCGAATGGGCAGATAAGGCAGTACCCGATGAAATTTCAACACATTGGAACGGCCTGCATGACCGGCAGCAGGATATTGAAGAAACGCTGTATGATGAAAAACCGTATAAAAGCTTTGTGCAGACGGCTGTACCCCAAACAGAAACCGAGCCGGTTACGGAGCCTGTTTCCAAACCCAGTCCTGCCAAAATCAATTTCCGCTATTCCGGGGACTATGCCCTCTACCCAGGCGGCGAAAAAACCAAGTACAAAAACAATGTGGAAGTCATCAAGCTGCTAAACAAAATTGAAAGCGAAAAACGGCTTGCCACCCTTGATGAACAGATTATCCTGGCCCGGTATGTGGGCTGGGGCGGGCTTGCCAATGCCTTTTCCGATACGGCCAGCGGCTGGGAGAAGGAATACCACGAATTGAAGCACCTGTTGGATGAGAAGGAATACGCGGATGCCTTGAATTCCGTTATTACCGCCTACTACACAGAACCGGAGCTCATACGGCGAATCTACAAAGCTTTTGAGGGCTTTGGTTTTACAGGCGGCGAGGGCAGAAAGATACTTGACCCCGCCATGGGAACGGGGAACTTTTTTTCCGTGCTTCCCGAAAGCTATGAGGGAACGCCCTTGTATGGCGTGGAATTGGACAGCATCACCGGCAGGATCGCAAGGCAGCTTTACCAAAAGGCGAATATTCAGGTGCAGGGTTTTGAAACTACCCGTTTTGAGGACAACTCCTTTGACATTGCTATCGGGAACATCCCCTTTAACAACATCAAGCTCTATGATAAACGGTACGACAAAGAGGATTTCCTGATCCATGATTATTTTATAGCCAAATCCCTTGACCTTGTAAAGCCCGGCGGCATCATCGGCTTTATCACAAGTAAAGGTACGATGGATAAGAGGGATACCGCTGTCCGCGAGTATATTGCCCGCAGAGCGGACCTGATCGGAGCCATCCGGCTGCCGAACACGGCGTTTAAGGCTCTTGCCGGAACGGAGGTTACGGCGGACATCCTGTTCTTTCAAAAGCTGGAGCAGCAGCGTACCGGCGATAAATACTCCCTTCCCGATTGGGTATTTACCAACATGCGGAAGGCCGACTCTATCAGTCTCAATCAATATTATATCGACTATCCCGAAATGGTGCTCGGTGAAATGAAGTTTAGCAGAAATATGTATGGGCGTGAGGATGACACGGCCTGTATCGCTCCCGAAGGCCAGGACCTTTATGCGGAGCTTGACAGAGCCATCGGAAATTTGCACGCCGCCTTTACCGCCGAAGCAGACCAGCCCTTTGAGGAAATAGAGGAAGCCGGGGAAGAAAACGCGGGCGAACTGGACGCTCCCGAAGGGACAAAAAACTATACCTATGTGGTGCAGGACGACAGGATTTGCTACTGCGAGCGCAACAAGCTGATACCGCAGGACTACACCGGCAAACGCGCCGAGCGCATCAAGGGCTTGTGTGACATCAGAAAGGCGCTGTTGGAAGTCATCCGAATTCAGACCAATGATTACGCACCTGACGAATTGCAGCAGGCGCAGAAAACCTTGAACGGAGTGTATGACCGCTTTGTAAGACAGTGCGGCGCCATCAATGACAAGGCCAACATCGCCGTATTCTCCGATGACGACCAGTTTCCTTTGCTCCGTTCCATTGAGGACCAGAGTGAGGATAAAAAATCCTGGAACAAGGCCCCCATTTTTTATAAGGCCACCATCCGTTCCTACCGCCGCCCCATCCATGCCGAAACAGCCAAGGAAGCTCTGGAAATATCCCTGAACCTGAAAATGAAAATTGACCTTTCCTATATGGAAGAGTTGACGGGCAAATCGGCGGATGAACTTATCCATGAGCTTGGAGACCACATCTATCTCAATCCGCAGAAATACTACGGCAATTATTATGAAGGCTGGGAGCTGAACGAGGAATACCTGAGCGGACAGGTGCGGGATAAGCTGCTCTATGCCAAACAGAAGGCCGAAGAATATCCCGAACTGTTTAACAGGAACGTGCAGGCTCTGGAAACAGTGCAGCCCAAATGGCTGGAGCCCTCCGACATTGACTTCCGCATCGGAAGTCCCTGGATACCCATTGAATATTTCCAGCATTTCATGCACGAAACCTTTGGCACTACGAATTATCTGAGGGACTTAATTACAGTTGACTACATGGAATATACCACCACCTGGCGCGTCAACGGCAAGACAAGGGAGCTCACCTCCGTTAAGGTCAACAACACCTACGGCACAAAGCGGGTCAACGCCTATCAAATTTTCGAGGATTGCCTCAACCTCCAATCCACCACGGTCCGCGATCCGGTCCCCTATGTGGACAGAAACGGCAAGGACCAGGTTCGGTATGTGGTCAATGCCAATGAGACCATGATTGCGCGGGCCAAGCAGAATCAAATCAAGGAAGCTTTTGCCTCATGGCTTTTTAAGGATAAGGACAGAGCTGATATCCTGCTTAAACTATACAATGAGAAATTCAATACCATCCGTCCCCGTGTCTATGACGGCAGCCACCTTATCTTTCCCGGCATGAGCGAGGAAATGGAGCTGCGGCCCCATCAAAAGAACTTCGCGGCACGGGTTATTTACTCCGGTACAGGACTGGCCGGCCATGTTGTGGGCGCCGGCAAAACGGCGGCGATGATTGCGGCGAGCATGTATCTCAAAAATATCGACGCCATCAAGAAACCCGTCTATGTGGTGCCGAACCACCTGACGGAGCAGTGGGCAAAGGAGTTTTACCGGTTCTTTCCGCAGGCCAGCATCCTGGTTACCACCAAAAAAGATTTTGAAGCGAAGAACCGGAACAAGTTTGTTTCCAAGATCGCTATGGGTGAGTATGACGCGGTGATCATCGGCCATTCCCAGTTTGAAAAAATACCTATTTCCAAGGAACGGCAGGAAGCACAGATCAATCACGAGATCAACCAGCTTTCCTATATCATCAAAAAAATAAAGGAAGAAAAGGGAGAAAATTGGGCGATCAAACAAATGGTCATCTTTCAGAACAATCTCAAAGCCCGCCTCGACAGGCTGGCGGCAGAGGAAAAGAAGGATGACCTTTTGAATTTCGAGCAGCTTGGCGTGGATTATATGTTTGTGGACGAGGCCCATGCCTATAAGAACTGCTTTACCTACACTAAAATGCGCAACGTGGCAGGCCTTGGCCGATCCGCAAGCCAGCGGGCGACGGATATGCTTTTGAAATGCCGGTATTTGCAGGAAATGGGCAGCGGTAAAGGCGTGGTGTTTGCCACCGGTACGCCTATCTCCAACAGTATGAGTGAAATGTACGTCATGCAGCGGTATTTGCAGCCGCAGATGCTGGCAAGATTGGGACTCAACTATTTCGATTCCTGGGCGGCCACCTTTGGCGAGGTGATATCGTCCCTGGAAATCACGCCGGAAGGCTCCGGCTACCGCATGCGCAACCGCTTCGCCAAGTTCCACAACCTGCCGGAGCTGATGAATATCTTCCAGCTTGTGGCGGATATCCAGACCGCTGATATGCTGAACCTCCCCGTCCCTGAAATTGAGGGCGGCAAGGCAACCATTATTGCCACCGAAGCTACACCCTTCCAGAAGATGATTATGGAAAGCTTTGTGGAACGTTCGGAAAAAATCCGAAACCGCGAGGTGGAGCCCCATGAGGATAACATGCTCAAGCTCACAGGTGAAGCCAAACTGATGTCCATTGATCCCCGCCTGGTTTACGAGGATGCCCCCAATGACCAGGACAGCAAACTGAACATCGCCATCGGCAATGTCTTCGATATTTGGCAGGAAAGCACGGAACAAAGGCTGACGCAGCTTGTGTTCTGTGATTCCGGTACACCAAAGCCCGAACAGTTTAACGTCTATGATGAAATGAAAAGGTGTCTGATGGAGAAAGGTGTACCGGACGAAGAAATCGCCTTTGTCCATGACGCTAAAACCGATGAGCAAAGAGAAGCCCTGTTCGAGAAGGTACGCATGGGAGAAATCCGTATCCTGTTGGGCAGCACAGGCAAGCTCGGCACCGGCACAAATGTGCAGGACAGGCTGGTGGCAGTCCATCATCTGGAATGCCCGTGGCGGCCAAGCGACATTGAGCAGCGCGACGGCAGGATACTCCGCCAGGGCAATCAAAACCTTGTTGTCAGAATCCTGCGGTATGTTACGAAAGGAACCTTTGACAGCTATTTGTGGCAGATCCAGGAACAAAAATTGAAATATATCTCACAGGTGATGACAGGCAAGAGCATTTCCCGATCCTGTGAGGACATGGATGAAACGGTGCTTTCCGCTGCCGAAGTCAAGGCGATTGCGACCTCCAATCCTCTGCTGGCAGAAAAAATGGAAGTGGACAACGAGGTTATCCGGCTGAAGCTGCTCAAAGGCAACTGGAATAATGAGCATCTGACCCTGGGACGAAATATTAATAATCAATACCCCGAGACCATTGCTTATTGTGAGAAAAAGATTGCGAGTATCGGCAAAGATGTGGCATTGCGGGAGAAAACTGAGGGGAAAGATTTTTCCATAGTGATTGATGGCAAAACCTATAATGAGCGCGTCAAGGCCGGAGAGCAGCTCCTGCTGATGACGAAGCTCAATGACCTTGCGGTAAACGGCGAACCTTCGTTAGTCGGTGAATTTAGGGGCTTTCACCTCTTGCTTGTGCTGAATGCCTTTAAGCAATTGGAACTGCTGGTTAAGGGCAACAACACCTACAGCACGCCTCTTGGCGACTCATCCCTCGGTGGTATAACAAGGCTTGAAAACGTGATCGAAAAGATACCGGCGGTACTGATGAATATGGAACAAAAGCTGGCAGATACCCAAACGCAGCTTGAAGAAGCGAAAAAGGAAGTCCAAAAGTCTTTTGAGTTTGAACAGCGTCTGAATGAATGTTCCGCAAGGCAGGTGGAGATCAACACCAGACTGGAGTTTAAGGAGCTTCAAAAGCAGGAGGAAGTCATTTTTGACGAAAACACCGCGGCTGAGACAGAGAAGACCTGTAATGAAGAAGCCTGGGAGACGGAATATGCTTAAGCCGCTTCCCAGGCATAGTTTTTTTGAAATTCAAGGAAAGGATGTGATAGTTATACCGATGGTGGCAACACAAAAGCCTTATACCTTGTCTGTGGTACCTGATGACGATCCGGTCAGCCCGCGCGAGGACAGGGACAATTTCGGTACAATAGTCTGCTTCCATAGGCGGTACACGCTGGGCGACGAACATCATTACGATGGCGCCGGAAGACAAACGGCTGTTGGAATACCTGCTGACTCTGCCTGAAAACCGGGCAGAGCTTTTTAATCGGACAGAGTTAAATCAGATTTACACCCTTACTATTGCCGCCGGACAATCGGGCGATCTGGACAAAACTGCGCTTAAAACCCTGGAAGCCATCGTATATAAGCTGGACAGGGTGCTTCCTGCCCTGCCTGAAACGGCGGAAAATGTGCGGGAGATTGATAACGAATTGGAGGTGTGACGCAGCCTATGGCACAAACGGCAACGAAACCCCTTCGCTTCACAGAGGCACAGATCGAACAGGCCAACCGGATCAGCCTGATGGAGCTTGCTCAGCAGTACGGATTCAAGCTGGAAAAGGGAGGGCGCAAAGCCTTCCATGCCCAAAATTCCGGTGGTCTCTACATCTTCAAGGACAGCAACCGCTTTTACCACTGGACCTCTAATTCAAAGGGCAGTGCCATTGATTTTGTGATGAAGTATGACGGCAAAACCTTTACCGAAGCGGTAGCACAGTTAATTGGCGAAAGCTACGAGCCTTATGTCAGGGAGCGCATCCCCTACGTAAAAGCAGAAAAAGATCCTCTTGTCCTGCCCGACAAGGCCGCCAACTTCAAGCGGGCCTATTGGTATCTGGTGAGCATTCGGGGAATTGCACCGGAGGTTGTCTCTCTTCTGATGAACGAGCGAAAAATCTACCAGGAAGCGAAATACGGCAACTGCGTGTTTGTTGGCTATGACAGGGATAAAAACCCGAAATACTGCTCCATGCGGGCGGCTCGCAAGGAAAGCGATTTTAAGCAGGATAAAGAGAATTCCGACAAGAGCTACCCCTTCTATGTAGAGGGCAAAAATGATACCGTCATCGTTTCCGAAAGCCCGATCGACCTGATGAGCCATGCCACCCTTGCCAAAATGCACGGTCTGGATTGGAAGCAGGATCACCGCTTATCCCTCGGCTGCACCTGGGACGGCGCGCTGGAGAGATACCTGAAGGACCACCCTGAAATTAAAAAAATTGTCTTTGCCCTGGACAACGACTTCAACGTCAGGGATAAAGACGGCAAGCGAGCACCCAATTACGGACAGGTGGCGGCAGAAAAATACTGCGGAAAATACGGCGAACAGGGCTATGCCTGTGCCATTCACCGGCCCCACCTCAAAGATTTCAACACGGACCTGACGGAAACCCGTAAAGGCAAAAGCCCGAAGGAACTGGACGCCATGCGGGTTTCCATCCTGGAAGCCGAATTTGAGAGCGAGGTGCGGGATGAGCCGGAGGACGAATCGGAGGACGAGCTGGAGCTCTGATTTTCTTTTCACAGGAATACCCCTTCCCCAATCGGGGAAGCCCGAAACGAAAAAAACGAAGGTCGCAAGACCCTCGTTTTTTTCAGTTAAGGCAGGAATAGATTTGTTGAACAAATCGTCAAAACAGCTTGCCGACAGTGTCGGCAACGTTGTTAAAACCCTATATATATTGTTAGTTTTTTGTTAAAGCGAAAGGATGTGTTCATGGAACGCTGGCAGTTGGTACAGCGCCAGAGTCTCCCGCTTGAAGCAAAGATCATATTAACAGAGAAAAGAATTCGTGAGTGGGTGGATTACTATGGCCTTTACGGAACCTATGTTAGTTTTTCCGGCGGCAAGGATTCCAGTGTTCTCCTGGACATTTGCCGCCGCTTGTATCCGTCCATGACGGCGGCGTTTTGCGATACGGGCCTGGAGTATCCCGAAGTGCGGGAGCATGTAAAGCGGATGCCCAACGTGGAATGGCTGAAACCTAAAGTCCCTTTTAAGGAAGTTTTGCAGAAATACGGCTATCCCATCATCTCAAAAGAGTATGCCGACTATATCCACCGGTTGCAGCGTTCGCCGGACAATGAGGCGGTCCGCAATAAAGTGATTAACGGGATCTGCGTCAGCGGACGGCCAACCAGCTTTAAGCTTCCGCAGAAGTGGCATCATCTTATCGACAGCGGAATTAAAATAAGCGCGGACTGCTGCGGCGTAATGAAAAAATCGCCGCTGAAATCCTTTGAGAAGAAAAATAGAGTGTTTCCCATCATCGGTGTAATGGCGGCTGAGAGCAAACGCCGGGAACAGAATTATCTGAAAGACGGGTGCAACGCCTTCAAGCTAAAGCGGCCCCAGTCACGCCCCATCTCCACATGGACGGAGCAGGATATTTTACAGTATATCGTCATAGAAAAGCTGCCCATTGCCAAATGCTACGGCGAAGTCGTACCGGCAAGCGGGCAGCTTTCTTTATTTGACCCGCCTCTGCTGGAAACAACCCTGTGCAAGCGTACCGGTTGCATCTTCTGCGGCTTTGGCTGCCATCTTGAGAAAGAGCCGAACCGCTTTCAACGGTTGAAAGTGACGCACCCGAAGCTGTGGGAGTATTGCATGAAGCCTGTGGAAATGGGCGGGCTGGGGATGAGGATGAGGCCGGTGCTGCTTGCCTATGGCGTAAAAATCAAATAAACCAAAGGAGTTTTCACGATTATGGAACAAAATACTGCGATCAGGCAAAAAGACTATGAAAGGGCTTCGCAGCTTTTAGGGAGGCTCTTTGAAGTTGATTCGGATATTACCGAACAAATCAACAGATGCCTCCAAGATTACGGAGTCAATGGGTTTTTTAGAAATCTTGAGAGCTTCGGTTTTTCAGAAGATGTTTTTGAAAAGCTGAAGGCAGTCGCAATGGTGCTGTTTGGAATGGGCGAAGAAGCAGCAGTGACGGGTATGCCGAAAAATACCCCCGAAATACGGAAGCCTGAAGAACCGAAGGGTGGTGCGGGGCTGTGAAGCAAAACTACGATGAGGATTATGCCTCCAGCTTCATTAAAGGAATCACCCGCCTTACGGGAATTGCCGAAACCAAGCTGAGAAAATATGCGGCTGAGAACAATCTCTTTAATGTGCTGGAGCATCCCAATACCATTGACCCCAACAAACAGCAGCTTGAAAAAATCTATGTCTTAAACGAATTTATCTCTACTTACCGGCTTCTCAAGCTACAGGAGAATGAAAACAAGCTGGTATTTAATTCCTCCAAAGTGGCAGGAGAATACTTTGTATCCCTATTGGGCGGCATTAAGGACAGAGAGAAGTTTATGGCTGCTTTTCTGGATACCTGCAACAATATCATCGAGACAAGAACCTTCTCCGAGGGAAGTATCGGAGAAGCGCCCGTTTATCCGAGAATGATACTGAAAGCTGCCCTGGACTGTGATTGCAAAGCCATCATCCTGGCACACAATCATCCGGGAGGAAGCCTGTCTCCATCCATCCAGGACCGGGATCTCACCGAAAGACTGCTAGCTATTTTTGTGCCACTTCAGATTGATGTACTTGACCATATCATTGTCGCCGACACCAAATACTGCTCAATGATGGAGCAGGGCACCCTGCCGCAGCCGTCCAAAAATATCTGCTATGATGCAATTTCTTTGAATGACAACAAGGCGGTCAAGGAAGATGAAGCAGACTTCTATATGGATATTTCGGACAGGGACGATATAGACCTGGACGGTATGTCGTTTTTTGAACCTGAGGACGAGGAAGAAGATGAATGGGAGCTTTGAACGGCTGTCAAAAGGCGAAAGGAGCGTGTCTTATGGCAAAGACCGGTAAACAGCAGAATGAAAAAATCACCACCTCCATTTATCTTACAAAACAGATGTGCGATGAAATTGATAAAAAGGCAGACCGGGAACATATTTCCCGCAACGAGCAAATCCGCAAGTATCTTGAAAAGGGCCTGGCGATTGAAAGCTATGAAGAAAACATCGACCTCATCACCGCCATTATCCACCAGGAAATCGACGCCTCCATCAAGGCGCTGGGCAACCGTCTGGCCGGAATGATCAACCGTATGACCATCATCTCTGCGGCGGGCTACTATGCCAATATTGCCCTGATTGCCGACCTCATCGACACCGACCGCTATTCTTCCTTTGAAAAAATCGAGCGTCTTGCCCGTAAACGCGCCCTGGCCTATGCCAACATGAAAAGCGGCGACGCGCTCAAAGCTTTTCTGAACGACGAGGAAATGAAAAAGGCGGTCAACGAGCTAAAGGGAGGAACCTCGGCCTATGTCGATTTTGATGTATAAACAACGGTTCCGCAATCCCAATTACCGAAAGACCCCCAAATGCAACTACGCTCATATCGGCTATATCGCTACCCGCCCCGGTGCTTCTAAGAATGAGGGAATGCGGCACGGGCTGTTCGGAAAGCTTTCCCCCGGCGAGTTGGTGGAGTTTGAAACCTGGCAGGAAGTTGCCAGAGAAGTCCGGGAGCTTTCCTATAAAAAGGTCAACATCTTCCGCAGCATCATTTCCTTTGCCCCCGAAACCGCTGCGGAATTGGGGCTGAATGACCACAAGGCATGGGAGCAGTACATCGAGCGGCACATCCAAACATTGGCGCAGAGAAACGGCATCAGCGTAAAAAACCTGTCCTGGGCATGCGCCCACCACAACGAGCGAAGCCATCCCCATATCCACGTTGCCTTTTGGGACAAAAACCAGAGGGTAATGAAAAACTTCGTCCATCCTAAAATCGGCGACAGCATCCGCATACAGCTCATCAAGGAAACCTTTGCGGATAAGATTGAACAGTATTGCAGGGCGAAGGACAAAGCCAAAGGCGAAATCAAATCCGTCACCGATGAATTGGTATGCGAATTTGACGAGTACGTCAAGGCGGCCCATCCGAAGGAATACCAACGGCTAAAGGAGCTGGTGGGACGGATTGACGCGGACGAACTGGGTGCGGCTCCCCTGGACGGTATCCTGGGAGACATCGATTTAACCCCGCTGATTGTTAGATTGTTCGACCTGAAAGATAAAATGCCGAAGAAAGGCCGCCTGTTTTACAAGCTGCTGCCCGAAGAAGTCAAAGCCGAGGTGGACGCCTTTGTTGACGAACTGAAAAGCGGCAACGAGTATATCCGCAATCTGATCAACGATTACGCGGACAGCAAGTGCGCCCTGGCAATGCTCTACGACACCGACCCGGAGAATACGGAAAAACACCAAGAAAAGGCAGTCAAGGAAGCGGAAAAGCTGATTGCCAACAAACTGCTGGGCGTAATCAAAGCCATGCTGAACAAGGAACGGGAATTATCTCATATGGAGTATACCGAGGCCAGGAAGCACTACTATACCGAGCAGATGATTTGTGAAATCCTGATGATGCTGGAGCAGAACATCGTAAGCCTTGATATGGAATACGACGACAAAGCAAAGGTCATGAACACCGAGCTTTCAAAAGCGGCAAAAAAGGAATGGTACTTGCGGCATAAGGACAGGGGCATGGAACGGTAATAAAGCCTTGATTTTTTATTACCGTTCTGTAAGCGTGTAAAAACGCGGAGACGATTGCGAAAGGAGTGATACTTTGCCATGAAAGAATTAAGCGAACCGCTTTATCGGGCGTTCATCGGGCGGGTGCACAAATTGGGCTATACGGTTGTAGAGCCGGAGAACAAGGACCAGCCTGCGGAGCTTTTCAAGGATGACCAATATATCGGTTTCCTGCTGCCCAATGGGGCGATTTACTACAGAACCGGCATGGGGATGGAAAAAGAGGTACACAGGCTGACGGACATTTTGCTGGAAATGAAGCCTCCTTATGCCCTCTATGCTGATGCCGCTTATCTGCCCTTCAAGGGCGTTGAAAAATATAAAATGCTCTGTGAGTTTGGCGACAGCCTGTTGGCCGCAAGGCTGGATGATGATGGCGAACTCCGGTTTGTCACCTGGCTGTACGATTACGGCCATGAGGGTGTCAGGCACACCCGGTATTATGATACCGACTTTGCAGCGGCCAAACAGGATTTTGCGGTACGCTGCGGGCTAGTAGACGAAAAAAGGGTGTTTTCCGATAAGGAGCTTGCCGCTTTGTATGACGCCTGCGTGTATCGCGGCAGAAACGATGAAACCCTGAATTGCGACAGCGGAAAACTTCTGCAAGGGCTGGTGGAAAAACTGGAAAGCCTGGATTGTCTGGCGCCTGAGCTTTCCCGGCAGGAGCCTGAGCAGGAATCCGAAAATGAATTGGAGGTGTGACCATGCGCAGCAAGATTGATTTTTACAAGCAGTTTTTTGAGCAGCTTTCCAGGCAGGGGTTCGAGGTGAGGCGTTCCGATTCCTCCGATTACCTGGCCGACATCTACTACAAAAGGCAGCTCATCGCCTTTTACACCAAAGCCGACACCATCGAGAAAAATCCCTTTGTAACGGTCAAGGACAAGCTTCTGAACCTCATCAATGACACTGCGAAAGCTACAGCGGTCAGAGTCGGCATTTGCTCCGAATGCCCTTATACCGAGGACAATGAAAAGCTCCCCAACGGTTCCTACAAGCTGGCCGAGTATAACGGAGTAACTCTGGCCTGTAAGCAGCATCACCTGTTCGGCTATGTGTTTTCCACCTACCGGACTGTGCCGGAAACCGATCAGATCATCCAGCGGCAGTTTCATTATAATAAGGAATTTGCCGGACAGGACTTTGCAAAGCGCAGCGGCTTGGTGGACGAAAAGGCTTTGTTTAGCGAAATCGAGCTGATGGTCCTGCACTCCAATCTTGTAAAACTGTCCATGAAAAGCGAGCATCTCAACAATGACGAAATGCTTGAACTCGGCAGGATGATTGAGAAAATCGAGGAAGTTGTTCCCGAGCTGCAAGACAGGGACTACGACTTTGATTTTGAGGAAGAATTCCGGCAGGACATGGATGCTGAGATTGGAGGGTGACACATGGGCGGCAAAAGAAACCAGACCATTGCCATTGCAAGGTTTTTGGCCTACAAAAACGACTTGAACAAGCGGCTGGAGAATATGACGGACGAGCAGTACATGAAAAACCCCCTCGGCCTTGAGGTGGGACAGTATGTGGATGACCTGCTGAAATACTGCTCCGAAAGCACGGTGGACACGGTATTGAAGCATCAGGACGATTTGATTTTGCGGCTGGGCGAGGACTATCTGAGCATTGTTGCCTTTATGCCGTATGCGGAGGGAGGCGGAATCCATGCCGGACAGCAGGCCCAACGCTAACCTATGGGGCAATATCATCACCTGCGTCGAAATCGCCTTCGGCATTTATGAGATTGTGGGCGACAAAAGCAAGGGCATTATGATGACCAAGGCGGACGCCGAAAAAATACTGCCCGAAGCAGTTGCCGCCAGGGGTGAACCGGAGGGGGAAAACCTGTGCTTTACCGATGAGCTTTCCACTTCCCTGGTGGGAGACGAACTGGTCCGGCAGGGACTGGTCACCGACCCGGATTTTATCGCAAGGCAGGAAGCCGCAAAGCAGCTTGACGACGCGGAATACGATACGAGCTTTGAAACCTTCAACGAGATCGAGTTTGAACTGGAACTGTGAGGTGACTGAATTGAAACGGTGGCTGGAAAACACGCCTGTAAAAAATGAAATCGCCGAAACCATGATAAGCGAACAGGAGCAGGGCCTGGAGGTAGAGCCATGAAAATAAGACCAAAGCTGATGATATGCTCCCTGATATTTTTGACCGGCGGCTTTGTCAATCTCTTTTTTTCCACTGCCATCCACGGCCTATTGTCCAGGCAGATGACGGTGTTGAAGCTGCCGCCTATCGGCCAGTGCCTTGCCAGCCTGTTTTCAAGCAAGCAGCATTTTCTTCTTTACCTCTGCTTGCAGAGCTTCATACTGATTCTGTCGGTCATGTACTTTCTCACCAACCTGCGGCCCTATCAGTCGGATTTGACGGAGATCACGCCGGACATTAAGACACCCGTGGCGGTTGGACAGTACCAGCATGGCTCGGCGCGATGGCTCAAAGACGGAGAAAAGGGCAAAGCCTTTGCAAGCTTTGTTTTAAATCCCGACAATCCACAAATGAAAGAACTGATCGAAACAGGCTATGACAATTTGGAATTTTTCAAAAAAGAAAAGACCGGGGGCGGTTAACCCCCCGGTCAGATGGAATGGCATTATAGGGATTGTCCTAAAAAAGGCTTATGCTACATTCCCGTTTTGCTCATAATGTACGACAGCTAAAAGCAAATTCATTTATTACTATTTGATGGATAGAATATATAAATATTGTTTGACAATCATTTCGGCATTTTCAGAAATGGGTTTTGTCCCATCGACATGTATTATAGGACATACGAGAGTTTCTGCCCATTGCCCGATTTTGGATAAAGAACGCGACTCCACAAAATCAACAAATTTCAAATGCTGTTCGTACATATCACCGCCTTCACGAATGCGTTCTCCATGCTGTTCACAAGCTCGCTGTTTTATGCGTTCAATACGAATTTCAAGCGGTGCTGACATAAATACAGCCAGCTCGTACATTGACGAAATTTCTTCTCCAAAATTTCCAGTAACGGCAGAAATAACAAATAAACGATACTCTTTAATATCGGAAAGCATTAAATTTAAACAATCCTCTCGTGTACGCTCTACGGTGTATGGAATTCCTGATTTTACAAAGTGATAATCTTCAATGTCCATATTCTTGAAACCCAAAACGCGCGCTAACTCTCTTCCAAGAGAAGATTTTCCGCTACCGTTTGCACCAAAGACAATTATTCCTCTTGGCATCTTTGCACCTGCCTAAAATATAAATAATTGGAACTTTATGTCAATATTTACATCTGTACGAACTTCTGATGCCCCCAGAAATTCTATTTATATAAATCATAGCTTACCACTTATAAACACTTCCCTCAATTAATAATTTGTAAACAAAGAAAGGAGTCGTAGCCTATGCGAACAATCAAATACCTGTTTCATCACCCCAAGCTGATACCCAAACGAAAATTGAATACCGATGAGGACGCCGCCTTTGCTTTACGCGAGGGCGGCGTTGTTATTGGTGTAAAAAAGGAGGGCGATAACGAGCGTATTTATTATGTGGGCGAGGACAGCCATCTTTTGTGTATCGGAGCCACCCGCAGCGGCAAGACCCGCAATCTGGTGGTGCAGTCCATCTGCACCCTGGGATTGGCCGGGGAATCCATCGTGGTTAGTGACCCGAAAGCGGAGTTATACGACTACACCGCGGAGTTTCTCAAAAAACTCGGTTACAGGGTGCTGGTGCTGGATTTCAAAACCCCGTCCAAAAGTATGCGGTATAACCTGTTGCAGCCCATTATCAATGCGGTCAACCGGGGCGACACCGATCGCGCGGAAATGCTGGCCTGGGATCTGACCAACAACCTTGTTGGCAAGGCGGAGGGCGAAAAGATATGGATTAACGGTGAATGCTCCATCATTGCCGCCGCCATCCTCTGCGTGGTCTGCGATAACAAACGCCGGCCCGATTATCAGAACCTCACCAATGTCTACTGGTTTATTGCTGAAATGGTAAAGATGATCGGAAACAAAATGCCCCTCTTAGAGTACGTCAAAAAACTGCCGCCCTCCCATCCCGCCAAGGCGCTGCTCTCTATTTCCGATGTGGCGCCGTCAAGGACAAGGGGCAGCTTCTACACCTCTGCCTTGACAACACTCAGATTGTTTACCTCCAGGTCCATCTATTCCGTTACCCATACCAGCGACTTTGAATTGCAGGACATCGGGCAGGAAAAGCACGCATTGTTCATTATATTGCCGGACGAAAAGACCACCTTTTATCCGGTGGCCTCCCTCATCGTGTCGCAGCAATATGAGCAGCTTGCTAATTTGGCCGATGCGAGGGGCGGCAGGTTAAAGCAGCGGGTGAACTTCATGCTGGACGAATTCGGAAATTTCACCACTATCAGTGACTTTACGAACAAACTCACAGTAGGCGGCGGGCGTGGGATGCGGTTCAACCTGTTTATCCAGTCCTTTTCCCAATTAAAGGAAAAGTATGACGAGAACATTTCGGACACCATCAAGGCCAACTGCCAGACCTGGGTTTATTTGCAGGCCGACGACATGGATACTTTGCGGGAAATCAGCGAAAAGCTGGGGACCTACACCGTTTCCAGCTATCAGCTATCGGCCAGTCATGCAAAGTACACTACCCCTTCAAGCTCCCACAGTATCAGCCTGATTGAACGCAAGCTTTTGAATGTAGACGAAGTGCGGCGGGTTTCCCGTCCTTACCAGATCGTCACGTCCCGGACCCATCCCGCCATCATGGTTGCCCCCGACCTGTCGGAGTGGTATTTCAACAAAATGCTCGGCCTGGGGGACAAGGAGCATAATCGCAGGTTAAGGGAAGAACGGGAGCAGAAACGCCAGGTTGTCACCGACGTGGACAAGGAAATCGCCCTGTGGAATATCTGGGTCTACTATCAAAAGGACATCATGCGCAAGCTCCAGCAAAAGGCCGCCGAGGGCAAAGTACAGCCGGCAAACGGTGAAGATGATTCAGATTAAGGAAAGGAGGATTTTATGAAATCGAACAACGCAACAAAAAAGACAGGCAGGCTTTTGAAGAAAGTCCAGGTCTCCGTTGCCGTCTTAGCGGCAACGGCAATGACGGCGGTGCCGGCCTATGCTGCCGACGGCGTTCAGGGCAGCAAGCTTGTCACGGGGACGGAAAAGCTGATCGGCGATGTCACCACCTGGTTGATGGTGCTGGCTCCGGTGGTGACGGGCCTGCTGATCATCTATTTTTGCATCCGCCGCTCTGCCGCCGATGAAATGGACACCAAAAAATGGAACAACCGTATTACGGTAGCCATTGTTTCCTGTATCGGCGCCGTACTCGGTTCGGCCACCCTGAACCTGATTATCGGCTACTATCAGTAGCTCAGGCAGAAGTCTGACAAATACAGTATTTTTTTATCAATCATATTAAAGGAGGATTTTTCTATGCAAGACCTTATGAACAAGGCAAAGACAAAGGCGATGACAGTCGCATATTCCGCAAAGGCAGGACTGGACAAAGTGAAGGCCGCCGTATCCAGCCGTGACGGTCAGGGTGCGCTTGATACCGCTGTCACTGTCCTGATTTCGATTGTTTTGGGAGCCCTTATCCTTGGCGGCCTGTATCTCATCATCAATGGCACGGTGCTCCCTCAAATCACCGAGCGTATCAGAGAGATGTTCAATTACAAAGGTTGATTACAGGCAACCCAATAATCATATCTGACCGGCAGAGGCACCACCCCTGCTTACTTTATTTTACGGAGGATTTGGAAAATGAAGATTAAGGCTGAAATGAGGAGCATTTTTCAGAACAGCGGCAAGCTGAAAGCCGTGTCCAACCTTGTGCTGGAGGACAGCTTCGTAGTGAAAAACGTGCGGGTGATCGACGGCAAAAACGGCCTGTTTGTGTCCATGCCCAGCCGTCAAAACGCCGACGGCAGATACTCCGACATATGCTTCCCCATCCGGTCCGAAGTGCGGGAGCAAATCGAAAAAGAGGTGTTGGATGCCTACTATGAGGCGCTTGCAAAGGACGAACAGGCCGGGGACAGAACGGACAGCGACGCTTTGTAAAGCAAAATCTTTGAGGGAGTACCGCGCTGTGCGGTACTCCCCCGAAAGGGAGGTGAGGCCAATTTGGAAGTGCTCCTGGTATCGCTTATCGTCGCGCTTTTAAACGGTGCAATCGCCTATATCGACGGCCTTTTAACAGGAATTGTGCCCATGACCCTGTATGCGGAGCAATATATGACCACTGTATCCGGCACGAATATCGCGGATACCCTTTTCAATATTCTGTTCGGCTTCGGCGTGTCGCTCATCGTATTGAAGTTTCTAAAAAAAGGGTTTGAAACCTATGTGCTTTGGAGCGACGGCGACGCGGACGAAGAACCCCTTTCCCTGCTGACCAACTTTTTCAAAGCGTTGGCAGTGGCCGTCTGCTTTCCCACCCTGTACCAATGGATGGCTGCCATTGTGGAGAATATGACGGACCAACTGCTGGCAGCGGTGGGGGCGGCTACGGATTACGGCTGGAAGGCATGGGTAGACGGCATTTCCTCGATGGGGCTTGTGACGGCCATCTTCGGGCTGATTTTTATCATCTGCTATTTCATGCTGTACTTCCAGTTTCTCATGCGGGGGCTTGAAATCTTTATCCTGCGGGTGGGCATTCCCCTTGCCTGTGTGGGACTTCTGGACAATGACAAAGGGGTTTTCAAGGCGTACCTCAACAAGTTTTTCCAGTCCATGCTGGCCGTGGTGGTGCAGATTGTCCTTGCCAAGCTTGGCGTGGGGTTAATGCTCAATATGCATATTTTTTGGGGTGTGGCCTGTATGATACTTGCCATTCGAACACCGCGCTTTCTTCAGGACTTCCTCATCACGACGGGCGGCGGTGGCGGCGGGGTTATCAACAATGTGTACCATTCCGTGAGGCTGATCGGCATGGCGCAAAAATTAGCAAAGTAAAGGCGGTGGATGGGCATTGGTTACGATGGACGACATTTCAAAGGCAATTATCATCCTTGTCCGACTGGGTGCCGCCGCAAGGTTTATCTACTGCATGATAAGGCTCGCTGGTGCCGAGGAAGAACAGACAAAATATAAGAAACGGGCGAAAAACACCGTCATTTTCTACGTGCTGGCAGAATGTATCTGGCAGATTAAGGACCTGGTGCTGTATTACTATGCAGCGTAACGGCGTAATGACGATTGTTGGAAAAGGAGGGTTTTATGGAGGATGAAAAGTTGTATATCCCTATGGGGGTTAAGGCCGAAGCCGAGCTTTTCCCCGGCTTCGGCAAAAAGCAGCTCCTGCAAGCGGTGATTGGTTCGCTGGGTGCAGGAGTTGTTTCCGCTTTTGTATGGCTGCTTTCGCAAAGCGTCACCTTCACCGTTATTGGCGTACTGGCCGGCATTGTCGGCTCGGTGATGATGACCACCAAGGACCAGACCAATCTATCGGTGGTGGATCAGGTTCAGAATATGGTACGGTTTGCGAAAAGCCAGAAGATTTATCCATACCGGTACGGCGATGAATGGAGGTTGGGCTGATGTACGCGATGATACCCGTATATTACCCGTCCGTCGAGGTACACCCCTGTATTGTCAACGATATTTTCAGAGAGCTGATGAAAATAGAAGAACAAAAAAATATTGTGGAAGAAAACGAGCTGAATATGGAGCTTGATGAGGATATCGGACAGGAAATGTGAGGCCGCCCATGCAGACGACCTTCATAGACTTTTTTGCAGGTATCGGGGGCTTTCGTGCGGGGCTTGAAGCCTGCGGCATGAAATGCATCGGACATTGTGAAATCGACAAATATGCAGATAAAAGCTATCGGGCTATATTTGATGTGAAGGAGGATGAATGGTTTGCACGCGACATCACCAAAATCGAACCGGGAGATGTGCCCTGCGCCCATCTCTGGACTGCCGGATTCCCCTGCCAGGATATCAGCGTTGCTGGCAGCCGGCGAGGGCTTGACGGAGAACGAAGCGGCCTGTTTTTTGAAATTGTTAGACTCATCAAAGGCAAAGCTGCCGAAGATCGGCCCCAATGGGTTATCCTTGAAAATGTTAAAAATTTGTTTTCCGTTCATAACGGATGGGATTTTACGACCGTTCTCTTTGAAATGGCCGCCCTCGGCTATGATTTGCAGTACGGATTGGTTAATTCGAGAGATTTCGGAGTCCCGCAAAACAGAGAACGGGTCTACATTGTCGCTCATCGACATACTGGAGACGGATGTACCGGAAGGATATTTCCTCTCCCAAGCGGCAATGGAAAAGCTCTTATCCAAATCATAGGCGGGATGCAGGGACGGAGGGTTTACTGCCCTGAAGGAATCAGCGCCACCCTCACCGCACAGGGCGGCGGCGGTGGCTCCAAAACGGGGCTTTACTGCATGGGTTTGGGTGTCCACCGCATTGACGGTATTAAGGAAGGGCTGGAACTGGCCCATGCCATTACCGCCGGCGATTACCGGGGACTGGACCGGAACCAGACGCAAAACGCCGTGTTGGAGGGCTGCGAAACCTGCTTGCAGGCGGAGGATAAAAACGATTGCCCCTTCTGCTTCATCGATCTGAATAAAAACCCGAAGCTGACCGACATTGCACGGTGCATCAAGGCCCATTATAACGTCGGAGTGACCAACAGAGGCGCGGATAACTCCGGGGTTTTGCATTTGTGCAGGCGGGTTGGCAGGGGACTGGCGCAGACCCTGGAAACGAGCTGCAATCAGGGGATTATCTTGGCCTGTGGGCGGATACGACGCCTGACGCCAAGGGAGTGCTGGCGGTTTATTTAGGAACTATACACGGTAGTTAATTACACGATAGAAAGACGATGTAAAGCCATGTTACTACAGCCTTCTATAAGCGTGTTACAATATCTGTACCTGTAGGGTACTCTGCAGGAATTTTATTGTACATCGTATAGGAGGTTCGTATGGAAAAAGAACAACGAGTTTTCAAGGTGATGCGCGCACTGATGCCAGCACCGTCAGGTGGTGAAAGGGAACTATGGCTGATCACAAGGCACGGCATCCCGTTTTACCAGATCAATGAATGGCTGGACTTGAAGAGCATTCGAAAGATCAGCACCGGAAAGGAGTACGCACACAAGCTTTGTGTATATCTTAACTTTCTGCATGGGCAGGGAATATCGTTTGAGGATGCCGTAACAGATGATGTTATGGCATTTTTAATGCGGCTTATGGGTAGGAGCTATGAGGACGGAGGCGTTATTCGGCTGCGGGCCCCATTGTCATACAGCACCCTCAGCAAGTATGTCACTGTCATCACCGAATTCTACAAATGGCTCGAACAGACCGGTATGCATCATGTTGAGTTTCAGACAATGGACAATGCGAAGAGGGCCCAAAAATCGTTTCTCTATGGCCAGATCAGTTCTTATGAGTACAAATACATTATTGACCGACACATGTTAAGGCTGACCGCGAAACGGGAGTACATCAAATGGTATACGGATGATGAAGTGGTGACCATCTGCTCCTGTTTTCTGACATTACGCGATCTGGCTATATTTTTGGTCACGCTGGAAGGCTTCAGGATAGACGAAGTACTAAGCATGCAGCTTGAAGATTATGATTCTCAAGCTGGCCGTATCAGTCCGAGCCGGTCAAAAGGTAAACCGGACGCATCTTCGGGAGATTTCAAGCACCGCACTGTCTTTCTTCCGCAATCAACACGTGATGTGCTGGACCGCTATCTTTTGACAGAGAGGTCCCAGGCGGAAACACAATCCGGCCTGCTCAGTCAGACTATCTTTATCAATCTGAAAGCCGGGTGCAGCCAGGGTACTCCCCTTGCATACCGCAATTACTGGGAGATTTTGAAAAAGTGTGCGGCACGGGCGGGTCTTGACAGCAAAAAAATCCGTACCCACAGCGGACGCAGCACGAAAGTCATGCAATTTCTGGAGCATCAGGCGGCGCATCCGGAGAACAACATTTCCGATGCGATGATTTCGGAGCACTTTGGCTGGAAGAGCCTGGATTCTATCGAGCCATACCGCAATTACAACAATCCGATTATCGCCAAGGCGGTGTTTGATAAGCTTCAAAAGGCAAAGGAGGGGCAAAGATGAACTCCTCATTTACAGCATTGGAAGAATCACTGTGCTCTAGAAGCAGCCTACAGCCGGTACTGGATTCTGTCGGAGTATCGGAAATGATCCGGGCTATGGAAAATGCCCCGCCAAATTTGCTCACGGCATACTTTCAGGAGAAAGCAGCAGAATTTACTGTCAGGCGCGAGAACGTTACGAGTTTTAAGCTGCTCCAGGCCGCATTTACAGACAAAAAGCAGGCAAGCAGGTTTTATGGGACACCCATCGCTGATGTAGTTAAAACAATTGCTGACATCGAGTTTGAGAAGCAAAAATCACTTTTCAGGAGGGAAAACCGCCAACAATTGAGTGTCCATAACGATATATGGCAGCTGTTTTATCTAACCGGACCCAATTTGAGGAGCAACAGCTACGATTTCAGCAAGATCCATTGCGTCTCGCTGCGCTTGGAACTGAAATACTTTATGCTGTGGTACCTTCAAGGCCGTAGCGACTATCGGACCCCGGTTCTTGCTGCAGTAATCAAGGGAGTCAATTTCCTCAGCAGCAATAACCCAGGCATCCACTATTTCGCGGATATATCCGATGTGGATGCCCGTCAACTCTACAACTATCTGGAAAACGACTGCTTATCCAAGCACGGCGGCAGACTGTCCGTCAAGTCCGTTGCCAACACCATGCGTGCCTGCGGCCAAATCATAGACTACCTTTGCGGAGACATGCGTGATCCGAGCCTCCGGACACCGATACCGACGGGGAATCCATTTGCAAAGTACCGCTTTTTCAATCTGGACAACATGTCCAGAAATACTGAGATAATCCCCGACCCAGTAGCGGCGGCGATTGAAAAGCATAGTCACGAGTTAAGCGATACACACCGGGTTCTATACAGCATTTTTATCAATACCGGGCTGAGATTGTCGGAAGTCGTACTGCTGAAAGAGGACTGTCTGGCACCATCACGTTTTGAGGGGCTGATGCTCCTGCGCTATGTGCCGCACAAAACATTAAGCGCCCGGCGCAAGCGCGGCATCGGCGATACCTGTGAAATGCTGATCCCTGCTTTTCTGTCAAGAGAAATCACCCGTCAGATTAAGAGAACCCAAAGCCTGCGGGAGGAATATGGTGAGCCGTATATCTTCATTGTGAAAAATGGGAGCCAGCGTCCTTCGCTTCCCTGCGGTGACGGGTTTTGCGATGCGGTAAACAGGCTGATTGCGAAGCACTGCATTACTGATGAAAATGACCACCTCTGGAAGCTGACCACAAGGCAGTTCCGAAAAACCATTGCCGTCATGCTGGTCGAAAGCGGAGCATCCATGACGGAGCTTGCCTACTGGCTGAGCCATCTCTCACGCAAAACCTCAATGAAGTATTACGCCGAGGTTCGAAAGAAGCGGCTTGCTGAAATGAACACTTCCTTTTTTAGAGAAAAATTTGATCTTCTGCTTAACAACGAGCAGCTTGATCAATTCAGCGAAGAACAGCGGCGGCTCTTGTTTGTGGACTTCCGCCTTGAACAGCGCAGGGTTGAATTGGGATTCTGTATGCGCGTTTTTGCCGATGGAGAATGCCGGGAGCGCAGCCGTACGCTAAGCTGTGTAAACTGCAAAAATCTTTGTACAGGCAAACCGTATCTACAGTACTGGATAGCCCTGCGGGATTCCCAGCGCAAGCTCGTGGACGGGCTTGTTGAGTCCTACCGGGAGATGGGGATTGCGGATTACCAGTCATACCGGCAGTATCAGCAGGAAAAAGCGCTGCTTGATTCCTACTCGGATACCGTGACAAAAATCGAGGCAGCTTTTGGAGGTGGTTTGTATGCCAAGTAATGCTGCGGTGCAGGAAAACTTTCAGGAAGATCGTAAAGTGGAATACCGCGCCTTTGTTGCCAGTATTTCAGGCAGCGATTGCTTTGGTGACGACATATGGCACTGCGACAGGCTCAAAAAGCATCCGGCTGACAGATCCTGTGTGCTCCACTTTGTGAATGTCCCGGAACAATTTAAGGAAGCAGCCAAATACTTCATTGTGCTGAAACTGCTTGGAGGCATGCGAGTATCATCAGCCCGGCAGCACGTGATCCGGCTGATATGGTTCCTGCAGTTTCTAGAATTGCAGGGTGAAGAAGATGCTCTGTATTGTTGCACGCCGTCCTTTGTCGCTGGATTTAAAGCATATCTGGATGGGAATTGTACAAAGGAACAGGTAAAAAACGGCATATGGCAAGTCATCAAGAACTTTTTTGATGTCATGCAGGGATGGGAAGGCCGGAAGCTATACAATCATTTCGCCGGAAACCCATTCGTTCAGCCTTTACACTATGACGAAAAGCTGATTCCTCCTTTTGTTGAACGCCAGCTTGACCGGTTATTTCTAATGCCGGAAATACAGCTTCATATTCGGGTCGCGTATTGGATTATGAGGCTTTTTCCCACGCGGGTCAGCGAGGTCTGCGCAATGGAGCCGGACTGCGTCAAGCAGTTTGACGGGCATTTTATTCTGTTCCTCCCCTCATGGAAGCAAAACGGCGGCTACAACCTGGCAGAGATGCGCAGCCTCCACATTGAGTATGAGGGGATTGGGAAATATCTGATAGACCTTTTACATGAGCAGCAGGAAGCGCAGCGTGCCCTATCGCCTTATCTGCCGGAAAATCAGCGGGGACTGCTGCTGGCCTACAAGAAAGCCTGGTACAGATACGGAAAATGGGCCGAAACAGTTGTCCGGAAGCACAATGTCCTGACAGCTACCCCTAACCATATCAACGTGTTCTTCAAACGATACTGCGAAATGTATGATGTCCGTGATGAAAACGGAACCCTATATGTTCTGAAAAGCCACATGCTCAGACACAACGGCATTACAGACCGGCTGGCAGAAGGCTTTACCATAGAGCAGATCGCCCACATGACAGGCCACAAGAACGACCAGATGATTCTCAAATCATACAACCATCTCGACCTGCGTCCGGAGGTTCTTACGGAAAAGCAGAGGCTTGTTTTGGGGGAGTCTGACGAGTCATCTCCGGTTATGTTTCATGGGAGAATCCTGAGCATGAACCCGCAGACGGAGGCCAGGCTGCTGGAAAACCTGCGTGCCCACAGGGTGCGCGGCGGCATATGCAGTGATATTACCGGATGTAAATGCGATATGCAGGCTTGCTTGAACTGCCGCTATTTTATTCCTGAAATCGAGCAGATTCCGTTCTTTGAGGAACAGGCCGAAGCCTGGCGCATAAAAGCGGTGCGGTTCAAAGCCTTTCCTATCATTCAAAAAAATGCCGCTGCAAATGCTGTTCTATATCAGGAGGTTGTAAACAAAATGAAAACATATCTGGAGGTAACTGGCGATGAGAAAAATTCCTGATTCCCTGCTCAATCTACAGCAAAAGCAGCGTGAACAAACGATATCCGCTGTTAAAAGCACGATACAGGAGCTGAAGGCGGAAGGGTGTCCGGTTACCATAAAACGCTTATGCGAACGGACGGGGCTTTCACGTTCGGTATTCAGCAAGCCGCACGTGAAAGCCTTGATGGATGAGGAACTCTTCCATATCCCTGCAAAGACTGTATCCGAAGGGACGCTGGAGAGTCAATATGCGAAGCTACTCCTGCAATTGGAGAAATCCAAGCGCCGGGAAAGCGATCTTAAGTCTGCAAATATTCAATTGCGTGAAACTGTACAGGAATTGCGTTCTGAATGTGAGCTGCTGCGGGGGGAACTTCATTCCCTTATGCAGCGTGGAATGCGGCTTCAAGGAGGGGGTGAGCGAAAATGATATTGAACAGGAAAAAGCTGAGGGCTTGGGAAAAATCCGCGCACATTTTGTTTACCAAAGAGCAGGAGGCTATTATTCTTGAACGGTTTGGCACCGAACCGGGAGATGGGCATGAATGGTCTGAGCAGGATATTGCTGAGCAGATTAGAAAAATTGTGCGCGACAATCCGGCACCACCGCCAAAACTGCCTGATTTTCTGAAATGACATTTCCATATCTCCGCAGCATTGAATACAGCATATGGCCTCGGCCTGTGCTGTATTTTTTATCACCAAACATCACAAAACGGTTTTTCGACCAATATTTTTTGAATCGTGTATGTACACGATTCAAAGCCATGATAATCAGGAGGCGATTCTATCGTGTACACCACAAAAACTAAACAAAACTGGCGTTTGCAGGGCTTTTCGGACGAAATGTTTGACAGGACCAGGGCGGTCAATTCGGACAATCAGCTTTACCATCAGGCCGGAAACTCCGTCACCGTAACGGTGGTATACACCATCGGCATGAGGATTTTGGAAGCACAAAATAAGATGGGAGGGTAAAAAATGATTCAGACGGCTAAATACCTGCTGTGCGGCAGACTTTCCTGTGACGAGCACGGCAAAGCTCCTTTACTGCTATCTTACGGATACCGTGGGCCGCAAACGGAAGCTTGCCAGGTCATCTAAAAAAATCGGGGCCGCCGTCGGCATTTCAAGAACCGCTGTCAGCCGCAATATGCACCTTCTGCGGCAAAACGGGTTGATTGAAATCGTGCCCCAATTTACCGATGACGGCGGCAGGATTGCAAACAAATATATTTTAAAGTGACGGGAGGTGCATAGGCGGAGCCATGATCAACTGGCTGATATTGAAAGGCGTACTGTTTTCGGCTTTGCTCCTTACAGCGGCGGTTTGGGATATCCGCAGGCGTGAAATCCCTGATTGGATACCGCTGCTCATCTTTTTAACAGGTATTCCACTGATAAAGCCGCTGGACGCCTTTTCAGGGCTTGTGGTGACAGGACTGCCGTATTTGCTTGCGGCAGTCCTGTCCCGTAAAAGAGAAGGTTTTTCCATAGGCGGCGGCGACATCAAGCTGATGGCCGCCTGCGGCTTTGTCTTGGGTGCCTGGGGCGGTATACTTCAAAGTATTGCCGCCCTGACTCTTTCCCTTGTCGCTGGTATCGCCATTTGCGCTTTCCGGAAAACGAAAAAGCTGAATGCCGTTTTATTACCCCTTGCACCGTTTTTCTGTGCGGGGGGTATTTTTTCATACTGCGTGGTTGTGTTCTTAGCGCCGTCATAAAGCTGTAAGACGATAAGGATTACAACGCTTGTAGAGCAGAGCCAAGGTCAGATGTTATGACCCTGGCTCTTTGAATATCCATAAAAATTTTGGAAAGGAAGGAAAACCCATGAAACATAAAGGTAAAAAAATCGGCATCCTCGTCCTTGTTCTGCTGTTGCTGCTTGGCGTTGGCTTCTATGTTGAAACGCTTCTGGTGAAGGATGCCATGAATGAAAAGAAATCGGAACAGCCGGCAAGTATTTCCTCAGAGGTTAAAGATGCAGGTCAGGACAATCTGGTTATCGCAGATCTGGATGATCTGATAAACAGCAGTACCGACAATGGAAAACCTTCGGACGTTGAAATAACAGGGAAAGACAATCAGAATAATTATAATGAGTCAACGAACGCACCTGACAAAGACAAGCAATCCCCAGACAGCACGTCCGGTGATTCCGGCCAAGGAAGTCCGAGCGGCAGTGATTCTGACAACACCGGCTCTGCTGGCAGCGGTTCAGGCGGCAATGGGTCTGGTAGCGGAGGTTCAGACAATAATAGTTCGAATAGCGGCGGTTCAAACAACAATTCGGATAATAGCAGTTCAGGCGGCGGTTCTCACTCCTATCCGCAGTCGCAGGTGAGCTTTGAACTGCCAGCCACGGCACACACCGATACCCAACTCAATATAGCAACTTCCTTAAACTACACCAAAGCCCTCACCTGGTCGCTTGCCAGAGAAGCGGCAGACGGTGTGTCAATTCCAGTTGATACGACAACAGCAATAGACGGATCCCTTACAACCAGGGGCGGCACCATTACTTTCAAGGAAAGCGGCAGTTACACGCTGACCGCCACCGCTGTCAATTACGGGGGCAGGGAAACTGTCTTTTCCAAAAACATTACGGTTTATTCTGTGATAGACACAGGCTTTGACCTGCCGGAATACACGCACACGGATAAGACGGTAACCATTACCAATGACGCGGAGCTTGACGGTCTTGACATTGTATGGTCGGTCGCCAGGGATAGTGAAGCGGTGCAATGGGACAGTGCAATAGACGGCACCTTTTCCAACAAGGGGGGAACGATTGCTTTTATGGAAAAAGGCCGCTATACGTTGACTGCTTCCGCTACCGATGCCACCGGCAGAACATTTGCCCACAGCGAGGACATTGAAGTTTATTCGGTGGCGGGTGTTGCCTTTGAACTTCCCGCTGCCGCGCACACGGACACGGCCATCGAACTGACCACCACTCTGACGGAGATGGATGGGCTGACTGCCGAGTGGAGTCTTGCCCGCAACGGCGAACAGGTGCCCATCGGCGATTACATGGAAGGTAGTCTGACCGACAACGGAGGAAGCATTCGCTTTTTGGACAAGGGCGTATATGCTTTGACCGCCAAAGTTACGGATAAAACCGGCAGAGTTTTTGAAACCACGGCATCTATTGCGGTATATCCTGTTGGAGCAGCCGGATTTTATCTGCCTGAAATTACCCATACGGATACCCTTGTGAAGGTGGAGGCCACGTTCCTGAACATCGATACCGCCACCGCTGTCTGGAATCTGACCAGGAACGGTATGCCGGTCGCTCTCAACGATTATATTGAAGGTCCGTTGACCAATGACGGCGGCACCATCCGTTTCAAAGAGAAAGGAGAATATGTATTAGAAGCCGCCTTTACCGATGGCGCGGGCAGAATTTACAGTTACGCTTCATCAGCCATCGTCTACCCTGTTCCGAGCCTTGTATTTCAGGTGCCTGCCACTGCGCATACCGACAGCGTTATCAAGATAGATACCACAAGCACCGAGATGGACGGGCTGACAGTAGAGTGGCTGGTGGACAACACCTATGGATTTCAGGATTGGGACACTTACATTGACGGGAAGCCAGGCAATGACGGCGGCACCATCCGCTTCAAGCATGCCGGTGTCTACGAGCTGGTGGCGAGAACAACAGACGCTGCCGGGCGGGTATTCCTGTTTGAGAATGGGAATAAGATTGAGGTCCATCCTGTACTCAACATCCGATTTGAATTGCCGGAGACAACCTATCCCGACCGGACTATTGACCTCAGAACCAACGGCAATATTGGCGTTCTGCCCGTCGAATGGAACGTATCCAAGGACGGAAACATCGTCCCGCTTACTTGTGTCGAAGGTACGCTAAATTCTCAGGGCGGGAAAATCCGTTTTACCGAAGCGGGTCAATATACCCTGACCGCTTCCATGACCGACGCCCTCGGCAGAATATTCTCTTATACAGATTCCGTTGCGGTCTATCCCATACCGGAAATACAAATGGCATTGCCGCAGACTGTGTATGCGGGGGAAGCTGCTGCGGCAGCCGTGAGCGGAAGTGGCCTTGATAACCTCACTGCCGTCTGGACCATATCGGAAAATGGCGGAGAGAACAAATCGTATACCGAGTATGCCGATGGTGATCTTTCTAATCAGGGCGGCAATATTACCTTTAAAACAAAGGGGAGCTATGTGCTGACCGTTACCATGACGGACGAGCTTGGCAGAACGTTCTCCCAAAGCAAAACCATTACCGTCTATCCGATACCCGACATGCAAATCAGTTTGCCGCAGCTTACGTATAGTGGAGAAGCCCTTCCGGTCACAGTTGCGGGCAGCGAGCTGACCGGATTAGGCATGGCGTGGAGCATCTCAATAGACGGAGGCGCAACGGCGCCGTACACTCAATATGCGACCGGAACCCTCGGCAGCAATGGCGGGGAGGTGCGGATCAGCACGGACAAGACTATCACGGTAAAGTTTACGGCCATCGCCACAGATGAAAATAACCGCAACTTTACGTTTGTTTCCGGTACGGCAACCGTAAAGCCCGTCGTGCAAGGTTCCTTTAAAATCCCGTCCTCCGTTCATGTCGGCACAGGCTTCACGGTTACGATGGGGAGCGTCTCCGGCCTGGAGGGCAAGAGCATTGTCTGGTCGCTGACCCGCAGCGGCAACGCGGCAAGCTATACCGGAACCTTGACCAACGGCGGGGGCAGCATATCCATCAGCGCTACCGGAACCTATACCCTGACAGCCAGTGTCACCAATGATGTGGGCAGGACGTTTACTCACTCCGAAAGCGTCACCGCCACCAACACTGCCCCGAACAAGCCGACCGCAACCGCAACAGTGACAAGAACCGCCAGGGATGCGAAGCTGCTTGTCAACTTTGCCGTATCCGCTACCGACCCCGACGGGGATACGGTAACCTATGAATATTCCGGTCAGAGTGCGGACGGCTATTATGCAGTTGGCGCTTATGCCGTCAAGGTCAGAGCAAAGGATGCCCATGGCCTGTATTCCGACTGGACAACAATCAGCTTCACCGTCGCCAATTCAGAGCCAACCACGCCGGTTATCACAAGAACACCAAACGGCAACAGTGTCCCGCCGAATACACCGGTTACCATCACCGCATCCAGCACCGATCCCGATGGAGACGTCATTACCTATGTATGGGAGGGCCGACCGGCTCAAACATCCACCTATCCGCTGGGCAAAAATACTGTCCGTGTAAAAGCGGTGGATGCAACGGGCGCGGAATCCTCCTGGGCAGCGATTGTATTTTTTGTGTCAGACAGCACGAATGGCGGCGGCATGACGCTGACGGGTCCCGAATCGGTGATACTGGAGCAAGGCATCGCAGGCGCAACCATTACCGAGTATACCTTCACCGTTCCGCCTGTAAGCGGGCATTCCGGCAGCGACTATGGACGGGTGCGCGGCTATAATATACGGACCGGCGCATGGGATCAACTGGACTATCAGACAACAACAAACGGCATCACCTTCAGCCGGACACTGACACCGGGTGTATATTCGCAGTTGGAGTTTTATTACTACACCAATCACAATTGTATGTACAACAAGAGCAATATCACCTATTCGGTAACCTATTACTTTGAATAGCCAGGACAGGCAGCTTCCCCTAGCGGCGGGAGCTGCCTTTTTTACCCCAATATCAAAAAACAGGAGGAATTTCCATGATGAATCTTACCATTTTTAAAAATAGAACCGTTATCGGCCTGATTTGCATTGCCCTTTCCCTGATTATATGTTTTGCTCTGACACCGCTTCTTAACAGCGCGGCACGCGCCCAAACGGAAATCGTGCGGATTTCGGATACCGTTAAAAAGGGCGAGGTGATTACCGCGGGCAAGCTGGAAACGGTAAAAATCGGCGCCTACAATCTGCCGGACAATGTGGTGAAAAGCAAGGATGAGGTTATCGGCAAATATGCTGACGCCGAACTGCAAAAGGGGGACTATATCCTTTCCACCAAAGTGTCCGGGACACCCCTCACTGAATTTGAATACCTGGCCGGGCTTGACGGGACAAAACAGGCGATGTCCATCACCATCAAATCCTTTGCGGCGGGACTGTCGGGCAAGCTGGAGCCGGGCGACATCATATCCCTTATCTCTGCGGATTCCGGCAATACAGGGATTACCGCAGTACCGCCGGAGCTGAAGTATGTCAAGGTATTGGCGGTAACTTTAGGCACGGGAACGGACAAGGAATACAAGGCGGGCGAGATAAAGAGCGGTGACGGGGAAAAGGAGCTTCCTTCTACCCTGACCCTGCTGGTAAATTCCGACCAGGCCAAGGTGCTGGCCGGGCTTGAGCAAAACGGCAATCTCCAGGTAACCCTTGTTTATCGCGGGTCAAAGGACAATGCGGACAAATTCTTAGCGGCGCAGGACCGGTATTTTAAAACAGGTGAAAGCGCGGCTGCCGATACCGTTGAAAGCAGCCCGCAGTCGGTAGAAGCAAAAAACGCAACGCAGGAGGATAAAAACAATGCCGAATAAGGGAAAGCAGATTCTGGCGGTCTGGGGCAGCCCGTCCAGCGGCAAAACCGTAACGGCTGTGAAAATTGCCAAAGAGTTGTCCATAAACAGGAAAAATGTCGCGGTTGTTTTCTGTGATGGGGTCTGCCCGGCCCTGCCCACGGTGCTGAAAACCAAAAAAACGGTGGAGGGCTCCATTGGCGAGGTGCTTTCTGCCCCAAGCGTAACCCAGGAGCTTATCTTGAAGAACTGCATATGTCCCGGCAAGAATCCATATATCAGCTTTCTCGGCTACAAGGCGGGAGAAAATGTCTTTACCTATGCCGAATATGCCAAAGAACGGGCGGTAGACCTGCTGGTGCTGCTGCGCCATATTGCCGACTATGTGGTGGTGGACTGTTCCAGTGCCTTGACCGACAGCATTCTGTCCACGGCGGCCCTGGAGGTAGCCGACACGGTGCTGCGGCTGGGAAGCTGCGATTTAAAAAGCGTGTCTTACTATATGTCCTGCCTGCCGCTTATTGCCGACCGCAGGTTTAAACCGGAGAAGCACATCAGGGTGCTGTCCAACGTAAAACCCAGGCAGGATTCGGGCGGGTACGAAAACACTTACGGCGGCGTTTCCTACAGGCTGCCCCATGTGGCTGCCATCGAGGAACAGTTTTATTCCCTTGCCCTGCTGGACAGTCTTTCCGGCAAGGAAGCAAAAGCTTATCAGACTGTCATCCTGGCAATCACAGAGGAGGTGTTTGGGAATGCCTAAGAATATCGGCCTGTTTTTCAATACGGCCAAATATCAGAAAGCTTTTTCGGAGGTTTTGCAGGAGGTGCAGGAATACATTTCTGGCAAGTATGCCACCATGATAGCCCATAACCCGACGGAACAAAAACAGCAAATTACCGCCTATATCTCCAAATACCTGACCGACTACAGCCTGGGTGTGGAGGGGCTGACGCTGGATGAGCTTGTGGAAAGGCTCTACAGCGAGATGGCGGAGTTTTCGTTTTTGACCCAATACCTTTTCGCTACCGATATCGAAGAAATCAACATCAATTCCTGGAAGGACGTAAAAATCACCTATGCCGACGGCAGGGTGGTTCCCTCCGCTGAAAAATTCAACAGCCCCGAACATGCCGTCGATGTGGTGCGACGCCTGCTGCATAAATCCGGTATGATTCTGGACCAATCACAGCCAGCTGTCGTAGGGCATCTGAGCAACAAAATCCGCATCACCGTGTTAAGCAACCCATTGACCGACCATGACAAAGGGGTTGCGGCTTCCATCAGGATTGTCAATCCGCAGAAGCTCGAACGGGAGGACTTTATCCGCAACCGTACCGCAACCGCCGAAATGCTGGACTTTTTAAGCGCCTGCCTGCGGTACGGGCTTTCCGTGTGCGTGACCGGATCTACGGGCAGCGGGAAAACCACGCTGATGAGCTGGCTTTTGTCCACCATCCCCGATGATAAACGTGTGTTTTCCATAGAGAACGGATGTAGGGAATTCGACCTTGTGAAAGAGGACGAAAACGGCAAAGTGGTCAATAACGTAGTGCATACTGTCACCCGGTTTTCGGAGGACAAAAAGCAGAATATCGACCAGGAAAAGCTGCTGGAGTATGCCCTGACCTGCAACCCCGACGTGGTATGTGTAGGCGAGATGAAATCCGCCGAAGCGTTTGCGGCGCAGGAAGCAGCCCGGACGGGACACGCCGTCATTACCACCACCCATGCCAATAGCTGCAACGCCACCTACTACCGCATGGTAACGCTCTGCACGCAAAAATATGACATTAACGACCGGACGCTGTACAACCTTGTTACCGAAGCGTTTCCCATTGTCCTGTTCGTGAAAAAGCTGGAGGACAGTTCAAGGAAGTGCATGGAAATAACCGAGTGTGAGATCTTGCCGGACGGAGAGCGGAGGATTCATACCCTTTTCCGTTTTCATGTTGAAGAAAATGCGGTGGTGGACGGAGCGGTAAAAATCCGGGGGGGATTCGAGAGGGTAAATACCCTATCCGAGAGCTTGCAGAAAAGGCTGCTGGAAAACGGTATGCCTGTGAGTCTTTTGAATAAAATCACGAAAGGAGAGGGTACCGCATGACATTTCTTATTATGGTGGCGTTCATCGGGCTGATTGCCGGAAGCTTTCTGCTTCTGAGGCTTTCTCCCTTTGAATTTGCCGAAAACATGATCAGGCCGCTGCAAAACCGGAAGAAACCTATCGGAAAACAGATTGAGGAAGCAAAATTACCCAGGCAGGCGCGGGGCATCAGAAAAACTATTCAGGAAACCAAAGAAGTGCTTGTCCTTACAGGCAAAAGCACAAAATTCGGCGCGTTATGCGCCCTTTCTTGTTTTTTGCTTGTGGTTGGCGTGCTGGTTTCCATGCTGCTGGACAATTTCTTTATGATACCCGTTGCTGCCGTGGGAATGGCTCTCCTGCCTTTCTGGTACATCCTGTTCACTGCTCATTCCTATAAAAAGCAGATGAACGCCGAGCTTGAAACGGCGCTGTCGGTTATTACGACTTCCTATCTCAGAAATGAAAGCATCATCACGGCGGTAGAGGAAAACATCGCCTATTTGAATCCTCCGGTTGCAGACATCTTTCAGGGCTTCCTTGCCGAAACGAAATTGATCAACGTCAATGTCAAGCAGGCCCTTGGAGCCATGAAACCCAGGCTGAACAGCCCTGTGTTTCACGAATGGATCGACGCCATGACCGCCTGCCAGGAGGATAAAACCCTGAAAACCACCCTGACCCCGATTATTTCCAAGCTGTCGGATATGCGGGTAGTCTCTGCCGAACTGGATTATATGATGTATGAGCCTTTAAAGGAGTTTATCACGATGGCGCTGCTGCTCATTGGCAACATACCGCTGATCTATTTCCTGAACAAGGACTGGTATGCGGTGCTGATGAATACGGGTTTCGGCAAGTCCATACTGGCAGTCTGCGGCGCGGTGATATTCGCGTCCCTGGCCGCGGTAATCCGGCTGACGAAGCCGATTGATTATAAACGATAAAACGAAAAAATCTGAAATGAGGTGAAACTATTGGATGTCCTTCTATTTTTCTTTGCCCTATTTTTTGCGGCAGGGATCTATTTTATTATTGCCGACGCTTTGAATCTGCCGGCCCTTGCAGCCACGAAAGCGGTATTGACGGTGGCAAGGCAGGATAAAAAGCAGACCATGAATCTTGAAACAGTCATATTTGAGCTTTCATCAAAGCTTTCCAGGTTTATCACCATTGACGGTTACAAGCGCCGAAAGCTGGAAGCTTCTTTAAAATCGGCGGGGATGAAGCTGACCCCCGAAACCTATCTTGCCAAAGCATGGGTAAAGGCAGGACTGACGGCGTTTTTCATCCTGCCCGTTCTGCCCATTTTCCCGATCCTGGCTCCGGTGATTCTGTTTCTGGCGGTAGCAATATTTTTCAGGGAACGGCAGGCAGCCGATGAAATGGTGAGGCAAAAACGGGAAAAGATCGAATATGAGCTGCCGAGATTTGTTTCTACCGTTTCCCAGGAGCTAAAGGCTTCCCGTGATGTGCTCTCCATTCTGAAATCCTATCAAAAAAACGCGGAAGAAAGCTTCAAGCAGGAGCTCGAAATTACCATTGCTGACATGAAATCAGGCAATGAGGAAACGGCGCTGACAAGACTTGAGGCAAGAATCGGAAGCACCATGCTCTCCGACGTGGTCAGAGGCTTGATCTCCGTTAAGCGCGGCGACAATAGCACGGTCTATTTTGAAATGCTGAGCCACGATTTCAAGCTGCTGGAATTGCAGCGGCTGAAGCTTGTTGCGATGAAACGGCCCGGCAAGGTCCGGAAATACTCTTTCTTTATACTCGGCTGCCTTCTCCTGATGTATCTTGGTGTTTTGGGCTATGAGATTATGCATGCTTTTGGAAAGCTGTTTTAGGAGGTGGGGCTATGCTAAAAGTGCTGAAATCCAGAAGCGGACAGGGGTATATTGATGTGGTTGTGCTGGTCCTTGCGGTAATGATGGTGCTTGCCCTCGTGCTCAGGGTTGCCCCCGTGTTTTCCGCCAAACAGCAGCTTGATACCTTTGCGGCGGAGCTTTGCCGCACGGCTGAAATCGCCGGGCATATCGGAAGCGAAACCACGGCAAGAGCCAATCGGCTTAAAGATGAAACCGGCCTGGACCCGGCAATCAGTTGGTCGAAAACGGGCAACATCCAGTTAAATGAAGAATTCACCGTGACACTTTCCACCACGGTCAATATCGGCCTGTTCGGTGATTTTTCTTCTTTTCCCATTACCCTAACCGCCAAGGCGACAGGCGTTTCGGAGGTGTATTACAAGAAATGACAAAACTGAGGAAAATCATATCAGATAAATCCGGCAGCTCCGCTCCTTTAACGGTCGCGATTGTCCTTGTCGTGATGATACTGTCCTGTACGGTTTTTGAATATATGCGGCTGATGGTCATTGCCAGCGGTGTGCGGGATGCGGTTCAGGCGGCAATGGTTGAGGTTGCCACCGGGAATTGGGACGACGCCTACAACGGACTGCGCGAAGGCTACAGCGGAGGCTATACGTTAAGCGGAGCGGATTGGGTAGTCAAAATGGATACCGGAGATGTGTATTCCCGTTTGGAAAGCACCTTGGGCGTGAAAAAAGAAGGCGGAAAATATGTAAAATACACAGGCCCCGATGTGGAATACACCCTGTCCGGCCTATCCGTCAGTATGCAGAACGCTCCTCTTGCCCCATCCAACGTCAGCGGCATCTCCCAGCTATCCGCGACGGGGACTGTGGATATGGAAGTACCCTTATCCTTCGGGTGGGGCCATCTTCCCCCCTTGAAAATCACCATGAAGCTGAAAGGCGGATTTACGCCGAAATTCTAGCAGGAGGAGCGTGCATTTAACCTGTGGACACGGCGTTATTTTAAATGGTATAATATGTATGGAAATATACTTCGTTTTTATAGATAAAACCTATAAAGGAGGTTGATCTAATGAGCAAATTAAGTGCCAAAACTCAAAAGAGGCTGCTGGTCTCAGGACTTGCCGCCTTATGTGTCGTTCTGGCAGTTGCCGTTTTCTCCTTTGTCGGAGGCAGCGGTGAAAAGGATAAATCAAATATTACCGCAAAGAATATAAGCAATAAGGTAACAGTGGATGATATAAAGACCGGCAGCGGGACGGAAAACCAGGCTTCAGACAAAAATGTAGTCCTCGATATCGGTAAACAGCAGGATGTTGAAGTGCCGATTACCAAAACCCCCGAAAAAACAGCTGAACCGGAAAAACCTGTGGTCAAGGATGAAGACGCCTTGAAAAATTCCGATACACCGCCTGTATATGATAAAGAGCAGACCACTGTGGAGAAAAAAAGCAGTGAGCCCAAAAGCGGGGATAAAAAGGGCGGCAAGGTATATATCCCCGGCTTTGGATGGGTGACCGATGAAGGCGGCGGCGGAAAAGGTGAAGTTGTCGATTCGGACGGAGACATCAATAAACAGGTTGGACAAATGAATTGAAGAAATGAATAAAGTGCAAGGAGTATGGTGAATGTGCCATACTCTTTTTATTTTGACTGGAGGTGCTCATTTGCAAAGAATTATATCCCTCCTGCTTTGCCTTGGACTGCTTTTCTGCTTTTCGCCGCTGCCTGCGCTTGCCGATACGGGCGGCAGCGGCAATCTCGATGGAGGCGGAGCGGACATTGGACAGGGAACAGGTGAAAGCTATTGGAACAGCGGAGATGACGGCGTTCGAGTAACGGTTGTCAGTGCGGCTACAGGTTCGCCCGTTAAGACGCCGATTGATTTAACCAACCGAAAATCTGATAATACTGACTACCATTTTGGAAAAGTAAGCAAAGTCAGTTATCGAAATGGGGTACATTTATCTGTAACGACAAGCCAATATACCTATAAAAATCCGGTACAACCCTTGCCGCGTATTATCAGCAGTGATGGCAGTGTAAATATAGAGGCAATAAAAAATTATTTCTGCTCCGAATATGCGGTAAAACTAATTGCCGAAACGGCTGGAATTCCCTATGACATGCTGATCAGCGGAGAATACAAGCTTTTTTTGGAGCCCATTTCCTACTTCACCTTTCAAGGGCAGAAAGTGGCCATGACCGCGACGGAGGCAGCCCTGTACGACAACCTGTTAAGCGGTGGTTTGCGTTCCAAGATGGGCGCTCTGACCCATAAAAATCTGCCCCTTTCCATGTTCCTAGAAACGTCGGATTTGGGCTTTGCTGCTTATTCCGGAGCAACGAACCAAAACCAGTCCAACGATACCATTATTGCTGAGCTGGGGCTTGGCATTGTGCGGTTTGCTGGCCAGCCTGCAACTCCGCCCGTTGAAACGGATTACGATTATGAATACAGGGTTGATACCGATGTAATAACCCCGGTTATGCTCTATACTTCCGGGGAAATCAATCCTGACAGTCCTGCAAAAGTAACTTTCAGGATAAAGGGCAGTACGTATACCGTCAGCAATATCGTCATTCCCGCAGGCGAAAGCCAACTTGTATGGTGTAAGTGGCGTACTCCTGCCAATCCGGAGGAGATCAGCATTACGGTAAGCAGCACCAAAGGCACATTAAGCCAAACGTCAATTCAGGCAAAAATTATCCGTCTGGATGAAAATGAGCCGTCGAATCCGACGGCAACAGACAGAAATGACGGTTTCTCGACAGTCGGGATTCCGTCAAGGACAGTAAAAACCTCAGCCTCCTGGGGTGTTTGGTGGGCGCAATGGCATCCCTATTGGGTATGGATATCCCATTGGGTGTGGGTTGGCGGTGAGGACGACGGAAGCTGGGAAGATCATGGCCGATGGGAGGACCACGGCTGGTACGATTTTTTTAAGGACAACTATTCCGCATCCCTTTCCGGTAGCATGAGCCTTTTGCCGGATGATAAAGTACCTACCGCCAGCGGTAACACCATGAGATCAGGCTATGGGGTAAAGACCACCGTCAATGCGCAGTTTACAACCAACGCGCCGTCCTCCCATGTGACAGGGGCGCAGACGACGACTGCCTATTTCCCCGAATTCCATTATAAGGATTACTGGCGCTTGTTGGACCGGACGGCAAGCGGATATTCCGCACAATTCCAGTTTAAGACAAACAAGTATTCCACCTACAACCGCAGGGTTCACTTTTTGCCGCTGTGGTATCCCAACGGGCAGTACACGGTGGATACCTACATTCAGGATGCCTGGACCCCTGCCGGGATGCTGTCAATCAGCGAAAGGGATGATGTGACGGTTTCCGGCTCACTTTATGATGATTGGCACCTTGCGCCACTTGTCCCATAAACGCGGAAGGAGTTTTTTTAATGGAAAACGAAACGGATATGAGAAAGCTGCGTGTTTTGGTTGTGAAGCCTGAAAAGCCGCCTTATGTCGTCGAAATTGAAAACAATCTTCCGGTCCTGCAGGAGCTGGTGGGCGGAGATATACAGTATGTCGGGCTCGATAGGGACGCTTTCTTCTACTGCAATGAGGAAGGCAAGCTGTTGGGGCTTCCAGGAAATCGCAAGCTGGATAACGGTGATATTGTGGCAGGGACTTTTATCATCTGCCGTGAAGATGGAATAGGTGAAGAAGTTTCACTCACGGATGAACAAATTAAAAAATATATGCAGCGGTTTAAGGAACCGGAAAGATATGCCACCCGGGAGGTTGAGGACGCGATCTGTGTCAGCGTTAAATCTTATAATAGCAGGGACGACTTTTTTAAAGCTCTTTTTAATGACGAAGATGAGGACGAAGACGAAATGGAGCTATAATTAACGGGCCTTTTGGGGCTGTATCTAAACGGGTGCAGTTCTTTTTTATCTGGAGGCGGTTACGCCTGGGGCATAGAAGCATGTTCAAATCGGTACATTGCGAAGACCGAAGGCATTCAGGAAATCGAAGAAAGCGAGGTGGAAATAGCTTGATTTTCCCCATTATCATGATTATGGTATGCGCTGCCCTGGGGGGCGGCGCTTTTCTTTTCATCAGCCTGTCGGATAAAAAGAAAAAACAGGCTGCGGCAGCAGATGGTCAGCAAAAGACGGCCAACGAGTTTGTCAACGTCAAGGACATCAAGGGCAGGTATCTCTACACAAGAGATCAGCTTGTCCTTTGTTATTTGAAAATAAGCCCTATCAGCATCGACCTGTTCAGCAAGAGCGAAAAGCAGCAGTTGGTCAAGCAGCTTACGGCGAGCATGTCCGGCGTTCAGCACCCTTTTAAATTTCTTGCCGTATCCCGTCCGGTGGATATTACGCCTTTGATCTCCGAACTGTCAGCGGCGCTTGCCACCTCCGACCCCAAGCAGAAGGAGCTTTTAAAGCAGGAAATCCTGGAAATGACCACCTTTGCCCTGTCCGGCGAGGTGGTGGAGCGCCAGTTTTACATCGTCCTATGGGAAAAAGCCGACGAAGGCGCCGAAAAGGAACTGCTGGTGAAGGCCAAGGATTTCGCGGGAAACTTCGACGACTGCGGGATTGGCTGCGAGATTTTGGAGCAACAGGATATTGTGAGGCTCTGCAACCTCATCAACAACCCCGCCTATATGCACCTGGAGGACACCGACTTTACCCCTTCCATTCCCATTTTAGGCGGAGGTGTTGTATTTTGATAGGAATCTCAAAAAAAAAGGCCGAGTTCATACCGGTTAACGAGGCCCTGTTAAACGTCATTTCGCCGATGGGGCTTGAAATCAAGAAAAACAGCCTGGTGATCGGTGAAAACACCGGAAAGATTTACGGCGTTGTCCGCTATCCGCAAAAGGTGGATACGGGCTGGCTGAGTAAAATCACCAACATACCGGGCACCCTTGTTTCCATCGGCATTCAGCTTGTAGACAATGGTGCTTTAATTTCAGCCATATCCAGGAGTATTATTCAAAACCGGGCCACTGCCGATGGTGCCAAGGACCCTCTTACCAGGCAAAGAAGTGAAAAAGCTGCGGAGGACGGAGAACGCATTATGCTCCAGATCGACCAAAACGGCGAAACCGTGGCGCTGATGAGTCTTGTCATCATGCCGGTAGCCCATGACGAAAAAAGCTTTGTCAAAGGATGCCGGCGGGTGGAGAGTGTTATAACCGTGATGAAATGCAAGGTCAGGACTCTTGCCAACCTGCAAAAAGAAGGCTTACAGACCATTTCTCCCACCTATCCGTCCAATCCGGTTGTGGAGAGCATTGTGCAGCGTATTATCCCCATGAGCACCTTTGTAGGCGGCTTCCCGTTTGCAAGTTCCGGCTTCAATGACGGCACCGGCTATTATTTTGCCAAGGACAACAATGGAGGATTGATCATTGTGGACACCTGGAAGCGCGGCAATGACCGTACCAATTCCAATATGGTCATTATGGGCGTTGCCGGCGTGGGCAAATCCACAGCCGTCAAACATATTGCCCTGGCCGAATACATGAAAGGCATCAAGCTGATTTTTATTGACCCTGAATCAGAGTACCGGGATCTTTGCCTGAATTTGAACGGCGACTGGATTAACGCGGGGGGCGGTGCCAACGGCAGAATCAATCCCCTGCAAATCCGACCAGCACCGAGGGACAGCGAGGATGAGCCGGACGAAAAGGGCGGCAAGCTGTACCGGGACGAGGGCAACGGCATGTCGGACATGGCGCTCCACGTTAAGAATCTGGAGATATTCTTCAATCTCTACCTACCGAGCCTTACGGACATGCAGAAGGCCATCCTGAAACAGAGCGTTATCGAGCTTTACAACCGGTTCGGCATTTATTGGGAAACGGATATTGCTACACTGTCCAATACACAATTTCCCACCTTCAGCGATTTGCATGGGCTGATCACCGAAAAAGCGGAGAAGGACAAAAACAATCCCGTTTACCGTGACCTGGCTTTGCTGCTGTATGATGTAGCCAACGGCAGCGACAGTTTTTTATGGAACGGCCACACCACCGTTGAGACCCATTCCCGCTGCATTTGTCTGGACACTCATTCCCTGCAAAACACAAGTGAAAACATCAAACGGACGCAATACTTCAACCTGTTGACCTGGTGCTGGGAGCAGATGTCCAAAGTCAGGACCGAGCGGGTATTGCTCATTTGCGATGAAGCCTATCTGATGATCGACCCCCAGGTGCCGCAGAGCCTTGTGTTTTTGCGCAATGTGGAAAAACGGGCCAGAAAATATGAAGCAGGACTAATCATCATCTCCCACAGCGTCGTAGATTTTCTTTCCCCTGAAATCAAGATGTACGGGCAGGCTCTGCTGGACATCCCCTGTATCAAAATCATCATGGGGACCGACGGAAAGAATTTGCAGGAAACAAAAGAGCTTTACAATCTTACCGACGCGGAGGAAGAATTGCTGGAAGGAAAGAAACGGGGCCACGCCTTGTTTGTGATCGGCTCCAAGCGTCTGCACGTCAATTTTGAGATACCTGAATACAAGTTTGACTATATGGGTAAGGCTGGAGGAAGATAAAAAAAGCAGGCTGCATCGGTATCAATCTCATGCAGCCTGCTTTTCTCATTTTGTCTTTAAGTCCTTAATAATAGCCAGAAGATGCTCCAACTGGCCATCATCTAGTTTTTTTAACTCACCCATCAAGCCATTTAATTTTGTCGGAAAGTTTACTTCGTCATCAAAAAAATCCTTTGGGGGGACATTCAGATATTCGCAGATATAAAAAAATCCTGTCATGGACGGTAGCGACTTTTTGTTCTCAATTTTATTGATATAGCTTTCGCTTTGACCTAAAGACAGGCTCATATCCCTTGCGGAAACCCCTTTTTGTGTGCGGAGCCTGGTTAATCTTTCGTAAAATAAATCCTCATACATTACAATTTACCCCCTCATATATATGATTATAGACAATACATTGGCTCATTATACGGAATTACAGCATATGTTTTTATTGACACGGGGAAATGTATTCCATATAATGTAAGAATATATATGCTAAGATTCTTTATTATTAGGAAAAAGGTGGTTGCCTAAAATGATGATGTTTATTAAAGAAGCCAATATAAAGTCTGCCTGCTGCTTTGCGGGACCCCGCCCTCAAAGTCTTCCCCTTGGGTTTGACGAAGAAAACGCCGGTTTCCTGCGGTTGAAGCAGGTACTGAAGGAGCAATCGGTCCATTTGATTGAAGCTTTGGGAGTTACCCATTTCATCAGCGGTGTTGATTTAGGTGTCGGCCAGTTTGCCGCAGAAATCGTCCTTGACCTCAAAAGAGACTATCCCGAAATTACCCTGGAGTGCGTTATTCCCTGTGAGGATCAGGCGGCAAAATGGACGATAGCGCAGCGTGACAGGTACTTTTCTATTGTGGAACGATGTGATAAGGAAACCCTTTTGCAGCGTCATCACACTAAGGATTGCATCAAAAAGAAAAAAGAATACATGGTCAAGCAAAGTAATTATGTGCTTGCGGTATGGAACGGCAAACCTGGCGGCCCGGGCAACATCCTTTCTCTTGCCCGCACCCTGGGAAAGACTGTGATTCTGATTGACCCCAATACATTTGAAGTGCGAACTGATTCTAATAAACACTAGCGACACAGCCCAATAAACCGTAAAGGCGCTCCTGCTGACAGGAGCGCCTTTTAAATGATGGAGGTGATTCGATTTTATGGCAATTGATCCGGCAACGGCAAAATTTCTCGCACAGGCGGCCTTAAAGCTTGCAACTGATGAGGAAGCAAGAAAAAGGCTGCTGATGATTATTCTTACACCCTTGCTGTGTGTAGTTCTCATCCTGACGGCCTTCGTTTATATCCTTACCCACCCGCTGGAATTTTTGGGTGAGTTTTTCGATAGCCGGGCTATTACCGAGGTAGAGCGGCTGCAAAACGACTACGGGATGTACCAGTACCTTGCGACAACGGATTATGAAAGCGGCGTAATATCCTATAAGGGCGTGGTCTTTACCAATGGAGTCACGCCGGTGGTTTACTATAACCAGAGAGATGAGCGGTTCAGAGACAAGCCTTACGGGACGGACAACATCGGCGGGTACGGCTGCGGCCCGACCGCAATGGCTATAGTAGTATCCAGCCTGACGGGGAAAACAGCTGACCCTGTGGAAATGGCAAAGTGGTCTTATGATAACGGGTATTGGGCTCCCGGCAGCGGTTCCTATCATTCCCTCATTCCGGGCGCAGCCAAAGCCTTTGGTTTGCAGGTAGAAGGCTGCCCGGCAAAAGAACCGCAAAAAATCGTTGATGCGCTGTCCTCCGGTAAGCTGATGGTCGCACTGATGGGCAAAGGACATTTTACATCCAGCGGGCATTTCATCGTACTTAGGGGCGTGACTGCCGAGGGAAAAATCCTTGTGGCGGACCCGGCCAGCAAAAAGCGCAGCGAACAGGAGTGGGATTTGTCCGTCATACTGAATGAAGCAGGTAAAAATGCCGGGGCGGGCGGCCCGTTCTGGATTGTTTCGACATAAGAGGCCCTTTACTTTGGTTGATAGTTTAATACGGAGGTGGACAATGAATAACCGGAAAAAATTGATTGAACTGTTTATCTATGTACTGGTTGTGGTGATTGGGATTATCCTGCTTTTTACCGCAAATCTCAAAAAGCAGGATAACAAGCCCTATGACGGAGGTGTGAGCGTTGCTGCTGTATCTTTCGAGTGATGGGAAAAGCGGACTGGCCGACTTTATGGAAGGGCAGGAGCTTGTAATAAAGAAGCTCATCGGCAGGTTTTCCTTAAAGCAATTTGTCGCCAAGGATTTGAGGAATTATGTCGGCTGCAAGTATTTCGCCATAGATGTTTCCTGTATAGAGGAACAGCTTGATGATTTTATCATCGCTCTCCAGTCCTTTCAGATCATGTTTGACGCGAGAATCATTCCGGTTCTGTCGGATATGGAAAACATAGACTGCTATATCGGCAGGCTGGTCGATATAGGGGTAACGGATATTGTAACCGCCGACAGCATAGACGGCATCAGGGATGAGCTTGCCGAGTGCTTATCCGCAGATGGCAGGCAAAGGTATAAACAGTTATCTGAAAGCTTTAAGCAGGATACTGCCTTTGAAAAAGCCCAGAAGGCTAAAGAGATAGTCAAATACAAGTGGAACAGCCGAAATGTGAAAATTGCCATTGCCGGCACGCAGCGGCGGAGCGGCGTTACCGTCACCGCCTTTAATCTGGTGGCCTGGCTCATTGCCAGAGGGGCTTCCGCCTGCTATGTGGAGGCCAATACCAATCGGCATTTGAACTGGATCGTCAATATCTATGATGCGGAAAAAGACGGAGAAGCCTATCCGGTCGGCGGTATCGACTGCTATTTTACAAATGAGATGGATAAGGATTACAACTTTATTATCTACGATTGCGGGGAGTTCAAACAGCCCGACATGAAACCCGACACGATATTCAGGAAGGCGGACATCCGTCTACTCTGCGGAAGTATCCTGCCCCATGAGGCAAAAGATTATCTGCAAGTACTAAATGCTTGTAAGGATATGGACATTTATAAATTGGGTTTGTGTGTGCCGAAGCCTTTGCAGGAATTTTGCAGGGAATCGTTAAGCAAAGATATTCTCATAGCGGAAGCCTCCCATGACCTTTTTGATAATAATATTAACGGACATATCTATATGCCGGTGATGGAGCGGTATACTATAAAGGGACAAGAGGATTAGGAGGATTTAAAAAACTGGTAATCGGAAGTGTGGCTCAAAAAGTAGTAAGTTATTCGAAAGTACCGGTTATGGTTGTTAAAGAGTGAAAAACTTCAAGGTCTCAGACTGGATAGAAATCAAATAGTTTTTTCTAAAAATGTGGTGTAACTCAGATGAGGGGAGCATTCGCTCGCGCAAGTGGTCAGGGATTCGAGCTCCGTCATCTCCACCATATTTAATAAACAAAATTGATGATGGCCAATTGGAATATTCGAAGATGGATGCTAACTGTCAAAACATTTGAATGCCCATAATTTGTTGTTTTTGTGACTGATGGTTCAGCACACTGGAAGGAAATTAAGGAAACTTGTAGAATCGTTCAATCCAAGAATGCAGATTGAATACCGACGGAGTGCGTATAACAATCTTGCGACCGGTTGTCGCTGGCGGTAGTCTGTTAACGAAAAAACGGGCGAAGTCTAGCTAAACGGTTGAAAGGCACATTGAGATTCACTTCTGGAAAAATATTACCTTCTGAATTGTATTATAAGGGGTGAAAAGATGACAGCAAAAAATAATGGTATTCAGGCAGGAACCCTTGGGCTTACTATGGATGAAGCGTTAGCACTGGCCCAAAAGAATGGTGAACAGGTAGTTCCTGCCTTTTGCGCGATGTGTGGCCCCACACCAATGTGTTGCGGTATTTATGCTTTTGTTAAAGAAGGTCGGTTTACGAAGGCAGCAGGCATGCGGGAATTTCCTACGAATCAAGGCGCTCTCTGTCCGAAAGGGCAGGCGGCTCCGCAATGGGTGCATTCTCCGGATCGATTGAGATATCCGTTGAGAAGAGTGGGGAAAAAAGGCGAAGGTAAGTTTGAGAAGATCACCTGGGAGGAAGCGGTCGGGATTGTGGCCGATACCCTCAAACGCCAAAAAGAACAATACGGCCCGGAATCACTGGCCATACTGGCACCGGCAATGAGGACCTATAATGCCTATATTAAACGGTTTCTTACTGTTCACGGCAGCCCCAATTACGGCCATAGCGGGATTTGTGCGCTGCAGCGGGCCTTTTCTTTCATGTATACGCTTGGTGATTGGCCGCAAGCGGAGATTAACCAAAGCGATCTGATTATTTATTGGGGAAGGCAGCCGATATTTTCCGGCCCGGCCATGAGCGGGCCAAGAATGCTGCTCAAGGCCAGGGAAAGAGGAGCCAGGATTATCGCCGTTAAACCTTCTGTGGAATCCGATGTGAGCAAGGCGGATATTTGGGTTCCACTCAGACCTGGGACAGACGCGGCCCTGGCTCTGGCTATGCTTTATGTGGTTGTCAATGAGGAACTTATTGACAAGGAGTTTGTACAAAATTGGTGTTACGGCTATGAACACTTAAAAGAGCATATTCAGAAGTATCCTCCGGAATGGGCTGAAGAAATTACCGGAGTTCCGGCTAAGCAGATTGAAAAGGTTGCCAGACTTTACGCCACAACAAAACGGGCATCAATCGACCTGGGAAACGGGGTGGAACATGCTCCTTCGGCTAATGACGCCATCCGGTCCATCGCCATTCTTATAGCGATAACCGGTCATCTGGACCGCCCGGGTGGAAATGTCTTTACCATTCCTGATCCTGCCCAGCCTATGCCGCTAGACATCACCATGCGGGAATGGTACACCCGGGAAATGGTTGAAAAACTGGTTGGACCTGAGTTCCCCAAGCAGTTTCAGCCTTTTGTGGAAGGTTTTACTTCCGCTTATTACCGGGTTTTGGAAAGCGTACTCACGGAATCCCCTTATCCGGTACGGACAATCATTGCTCCGGGGACGCAGCCCGGAGCGAGTACCCGTGGCTCCAAAAGGGTCATCGAGGCCCTAAAAAAACTGGATTTTTACGTGGTGGTTGATGTGGCCCGGACTGCGGATATGGACTATGCCGATATCGTAATTCCCGTTACGACGTCCTACGAGTCGGACCATCCTTTTGAGGCTGTCGGCGGACGCCTGATGGCCCGCAATAAGATCATTGAACCTTTAGGCGATTATCATTCGATTTATAAATTTTTTCTTGATCTTGCTTTCAAAATGGGATATGGCACGGATTTTTGGAACGGGAGTATGGAGCAATCCATGAATGATCAACTGCAGCCATTTGGGCTGACGCTTGCTGAACTTAGAAAATATCCTACAGGTTTTGTTTATGAGAAACCGGTTCCCCGTACCTATGAAAATTACCGGCAGGTATTTACGAAAAAAAGCCCCAGGCTTAACCGCATGCCATTCTTGCCTCACGGGAAAGTGGAGATCTATAATACGTCCTTCGAAGAAGCCGGCTTTACGCCACTGCCCGTATGGCGGGAGCCGCCCGAGAGCTTGACCGGCACACCCCAGCTTACTTCAAAGTATCCGCTCATTCTTTCCGATTACCATACCTCGAAAAATTACACAGCCTCCTGGCAGCGCAACGTACCTTATCTCCGAGAACTGCAGCCTGATCCTGCAATCCATATTCACCCGGATACGGCTACAGCCCGGGGAATTCAAGACGGAGACTGGGTCATCGTCGAGTCACCTCACGGCTGGCTGAAAGTAAAGGCGGAGTTCTACCCGGGAATCAGGCCGGATACGGTGATGATACTCCATGGCTGGTGGCAGGGCTGCAAAGAATTGGGGCTGGCGGATTACCCGTTACTGGATGGCGGCGCGAATGTGAATATCATGTACAGCCTCGATCCGGAAAAAACGTTTGACCTCCTTATTACGGCGATGAGCAGCCAAACGTTGGTAGAGGTCAAAAAAGCGTAAATAGGAAGGAGCGGGCAGGAAGAAGATGACAACAGAGCATATTTCCTTTAGTCCTGAAGATTGTATTCAGTGCCATGGGTGTGAAGTGGCCTGTAAAAGTTGGAGAAATGTCGAACTCGGCGTAAAATGGCGAAGGATTGAACGAATTTGGCTGGGGCAGTATCCTGAAATCAAGAGTGTTTCCGCCTCGATCGCCTGCAGGCATTGTGACGATCCAGCCTGTATGCATGCCTGTCCGGCAGGGGCCATCGAAAAAGAGGCTTCGAAAGGGGTGGTCTTGGTCAACCGGGAAAAATGTACTGGCTGTAGGGTTTGCCTGGAAGCTTGTCCTTATTTTGTCCCTCAATTCGGTGCCGACGGCAGGATGCAGAAATGTGATCTGTGCTTTTCTGAGATTGATCATAATTTAAGCGTGCCGCCGTGTGTTGTTACTTGTCCAACCAAAGCATTACGCTTCAGGTAGCCTTAACGTTCAGAGAGGTCAGAGCGTTTTTTGGTTTTCAAAGTAAGGCCGAATAGCCCTGCTAGCAAGGGTAGCCATATTAATAAATTAATGGCAAAAGCAATACTTGAATATTCCACCAATATTCCTACTAATCCTACTCCAAGTCCGCCAATTCCAATTCCAAACCCCAGCATTAGCCCTGATGCCATCGCGGCATTTTTACTGATAATATTTTGGGCAACCACCACTGTAACTGAAAAGGAGGCCAAAAGTGCTGCACCAGCCAGAGCTAACAGTACATAGGCGTAAAAGCCATTCGTGTTGAGAAAAAAGAAAAACAGTGGACTGGCTAGGACCAACGAACCTACAATGACTGCTTTCCTTCCAATTCTGTCAGATAGATACCCGCCGACAACCCCGCCTATGGCTCCGCAAAAGAGCATCACAAACAGCAGATGGCTGCCGGCTAGGAGGGAGACATTCGTTTTTTGCAGGTATAACGGCAGAAACGACATCAGCCCAAAGTACGCCAGAGAACGGAGGGCTACGACGAATACTAATTTTGTAAGTTCAAACCAATTAGAACGCAGGATAGGCATCAGAGGGGGAACCGTTTTTGCCTCAGATGAAACCCTGGGTGCTGAAAACCAGAGCATAATGGCGACAAGCACTCCCGGCAGGATAAATAAAGGAGTCATAACCAAAGTATAGGTTTGAACAAACGGTACAACCAGCAGCGGAGTGAGTGCCCAGCCAACATTTCCTCCGGCAGTAAAACACGATTGCCAAAAACCTTTTCTATTACCGCTTACGGCCGAAACCATAGCGGATGCCTGGGGGTGAAAGGCAGCTGTTCCTAAGCCCGCGAGAGCTGCAACAAGTATAAGAAGAGAATAATTTTTAAGCAATCCGACTAAACTTATTAACACTGCCATCCAGATTGTTCCCACATATACCAACCAACGCTGATTTTTTTGATCGACCAGATAACCAAAAACCGGCTGAAGCACTGACGATGTGACAGTGAAAGCAGAAATCAAAAAAGCGCCTTTACTTACTCCGAGTCCGGCTGCTACCAAAAATGGCAGCAGAGTCTGAATGTAATTCATATAAAAATCATTAAACATATGGGCGAGCGAAAGGGAAAATATTTTGCCCTTATTGGATACCTTATTCAAGATGGAACATCTCCTTTTCCTAGAAATTATTATTTGAAAACTTCATTAATTTCTCCTTATATTTTTCGGGTTGAGAATATACTCAGTGTCAAAAGAATTGATTAATTATTCGCTTCCGGTTTTCTACAGCGGTAAGTATACCCCCGTAAATGGCCAGTCCTCCATTACGTATGTTAAAAACTTCAAGCAAATTATCCTTATAATTCGACCATTCGAAGGCGACATAATAGAGCCTTGCTCCGATAATAGCCAGAGGCGTTACAACCAGTAAAAGATCACTAACATCACTCTGTTTAATGCCAAAAGTATTAGAATCTTTATTGGCAAGCAAAAAAGCGAGTATAAAGCCAGTTACGATGATAATGCCGTACCAATGTACACCCATCCCAAAAATGCTGAAAGCAATTGGGTCAATTGTAAAACTTAGTCCTAAACCCGGAAATGTTATTGGTTGTGTCATTTGATTTCCCTCTCTAAAGTGATAAACAGTGAGACTTACAAGAATTTGAATGTTCTCAGTTTCTCCAGAAATTCTTCCATTGCTTTAGAACTTATTGGTTCTTTTCGATGGATAATACATAACCGGCGCGATAGAGGGAGCTTATCTTTGCTCTTTATGAACACTGCCTTCAGTTCCTTCGCTTCAATCTCTTTGCGCACAACCAGCAGGGAAATGACGGTAATTCCCAGGCCATTGATGACGGCTTCTTTAACACCCTCATTGCTGCTGAAAACAAAAGTGCGTTTCATTCTGACTCCCAATGACTGCAGGAGTTGATCGCTGAAAGCGCGGGTCCCGGAGCCGGACTCCCTTAAGATCCATACCTGATCCTGAAGATCTTGCACGGAAGCTTTGTTTAAAGCTGCGAGCGGATGGTCCAGAGCGACGATCAAGGCCATTTCGTCATGCATAAATGGTTCGATTTCGATATCAGGAAAGGTTACTCGACCTTCGACTACGCCGATGTCCAGTTGGTTTTGACGAAGGGCTTGCGTTATTTCTTCCGTATTGGCAATCGTAACTGAGACATCAACATTGGGGTAATCAGGCGAAACCTCAGTCAAAAAGCGGGGCAAAATATATTCGCCCACGGTAAAGCTGGCTCCGATTTTCAAAGTTCCTGTTACAATCTGTCGCAGATCGTCTATTTCTCTCTTGGCTTGGTCATAGTGGGAGAGAATTTCTTTGGCATGTTGAAAAAGAATTTCTCCGGCAGGAGTAAGGACGAGTTGTTTGGGCGAGCGATGAAGCAACTTGATTCCGAATTCATTTTCCAGATTGCGGATGTGCAGACTGACACTTGGCTGGGACATAAAAAGTTCTTCGGCAGCATGGGAAAAGCTGTTTTTTCAATAACAGCGATAAAGACCCTGAGAGATTCTGTGATCAAGCAAGTAACCTCCTGACTTGGGATAATCTTATTAAATTGCTTAATACTTTCTATAAGATATCCGAATTGTAAAGCAAGATTTCAACCCTTATAGTGAATATTGAACGAAAGAGACATGGACAGAACTAGAAAGGGTTGAAGGTTGAAGATGCCAAAGAATAAAGAATTGCCGGTTAATCCTAAATGGAGAAGTATAAATTTTTACGGAGGTATATTGTTTACCGTCCTGATTGCGGCAGCCGGTACAATAGCCGCCAAATTGCCGGTTCTGGACCAAATCGGAGCGATGCTGACTTCGATACTGATTGCGGTATTGTTCCGGAATTTTTTTGGCTATCCGGAAAGCCTGCGCACGGGTATTCAGTTTTCAGCGCAGAAAATTCTACGTTTTGCCATCATTCTCTATGGCTTTAAATTGAATATTGATGTGGTTTTAACCCAAGGCGGCTCGCTTTTGCTGCATGATGTACTGACGATTATTGTAGCTGTCGGTACGACCATGCTTTTGGCGAGACCTTTTAAAGCGGAAAAAGTACTTTCCCTCTTGTTGGGAATAGGCACCGGTGTGTGTGGTGCGGCAGCTATCGCTGCTGTATCTCCCATCGTGAAAGCGGATGATGAAGATACGGCAATTGGTGTCGGTATCATCGCTTTAACGGGCACTATTTTTGCGCTCGGGTATGCCATGCTGAGAGCCATTTTACCGATTACCCCGGAACAATTTGGAATTTGGAGCGGAATCAGCCTGCATGAGATCGCTCATGTTGCAGCCGCCGCAGCACCGGCAGGGTCAAATGCTTTGGCGGTCGGACTGTTGGCCAAGCTGGGCCGGGTTTTCCTGCTTATTCCTTTATGCCTTATCTTGTCCTTATGGATGCGGCGTAAAGACAAAGATAACGTGACACAGGGTGCCCCTTTCCCATGGTTTTTGGTTGGATTCCTGGCGACAAGCATCATTGGGACTTATATTCCTATTCCTAAAAATATCCTATCCGGGATCTCCAATGTGATCGGTCCCTTCCTATTAGCCTCCGCAATGGTCGGTTTGGGTCTCAACGTTCACTTGGCCAATCTGCGCAGCCGTGCGCTGCGGCCGTTTCTAGCGATGTTTGTTGCTTCAATCATTCTTTCCGTATTCTCTTATTTTACACTTTGGTTTTGATTTTCCCTTCTATTTCAGCAATGAGTCCCTGCAGCCGAATCGTATCCTCTTCATATTCGCGGGCCTGTTGGGCTACCTTGGAACTGGAGACATGCAAACCGGTTTGGCCCAAAACAAAATTTTTTTCTATTTGAAGTTCTTCCAGTTCTTCCTTTAGCACCGTCAATTGTTTCCTTAGCTCGGAGTCTTCCATTGTATTCGGTTTTTCCATGATTTCTATCTCCTTTTATAATTGTTTTTTAACAGTAAGCTTCCAAAAAATCCTGAAAAAGATAACAGGTTCTATTATATAAAAGTTTAGATATAATTTACGATTGGTAATAGGAAATTGTCAAGAAATGTTTATGATGATGGCCGAAAGGTAAAAAGTAAATTGTTCAATATATAAAAGGAGAACATAATGGAACAATTTTTATGGCTAATCCCTTTAGGTTTTATTGTTGGGACATTTGGAACGCTGATTGGGGCAGGCGGAGGCTTTATTTTAGTTCCTGTCTTGCTTTTGCTGTACCCTGGAAAAAGCCCTGAAACAATTACCAGCATTTCTCTGGCTGTTGTTTTCTTTAATGCGTTATCAGGGACTTTGGCCTATCGGAAAATGAAAAGAATTGATTATAAATCGGGTTTGATTTTTTCTGCAGCGGCCCTACCCGGCTCTATTTTAGGAGCGTTTACAACTTCGTATATACCAAGAAATATCTTTGATGTGATATTTGGTGTGCTGCTACTCGCAGCCTCGGTCTTTTTGCTGCTTCGCCCTAAAAAGGAGAGCGATTTGGCAAAAGAGGTGCCCAAAGGTTATATGATCCGCACCCTTACCGATGCGGAAGGCAATACGTATTCCTTTTCGTATAACCCTGTAGTTGGGATCAGCTTAAGCCTTATTGTCGGTTATGTTTCGAGCCTTCTGGGTATAGGCGGGGGAATTATTCATGTTCCGGCGCTTGTTCATCTTTTGAATTATCCTGTTCATATAGCTACCGCAACTTCCCACTTTATTTTGGCATTTATGTCCTTGTCGGGCTCCATCGTACATCTTGCGTCCGGCATACTCTCTCAGGGTATGTGGCAGACCATAGCTCTCGCTATCGGTGTATTGTTCGGGGCCCAATTAGGAGCCAGGCTATCCAAACGTTTTCAGGGGGTTTGGATTATCCGGTGCTTGGCGGTCGCTCTTGGACTCGTCGGTATACGCATTTTTATAATGGCCTTTTAAGAATGGATTTCCTTAAGAATGCATTCTTAAGGAATATCTTAAAACGCCTTCGCTTCAATGTCCTCTATTCTGAAAACCACTGCTAAAACCGCTATTTTGCCGACCGGAGAATCCACCTTGGCCCTTTTCAACGGACGCTGTTGTATTGATTAAAAAGCAAATACCGATAGAAATAATGACGGTAAAGATCAAAGGGATTAATGTGTTTCTGTTTTTTAATATATTGGCTGAAACTTTGGCTATCCATTTTTGATGCAGGATTAGATGGAGAAGAATAATGACTGCCGTCAAATATCCTGTCCAAATGTGAAGATGTTTAAGGTTTAAGTCAGAAAACAATGGAAGGACTGAATTGAGTCTCAAATGCTGAATGATTCCGGTTGAGATGCAAGTGAACGCAAAAATAAATAGAGAAGTATTTAACATAAAATTTTTTTCATTGGACGAAAGCATGGATAGCAAACCCCTTTCTTCCGTTCTGCCTGTAATTGACATATGTTCAAAATAACTATACAATTAATATCAGGCATATGTCTATAAAATATATGCGTCTGATCTTAAAAATAGAGTAGGGGGTTTTTGACATGATTTTAGAACGTGTTTATGATTTAGCCCTGCCAAGGATTGAGGGGAAGAAAATCAAAGATGTCAGGGTAGGACTGGGGCTGATGGCCGTTGTGCTTGATGACGGCTCCTTAGGCGTTACTTATGTATTAAGAAAAGAAACAATCGATGGCTGCTCACTCCTTCCCCAAGGCGGGAAACTCATCGGGATGCCGGCCCAAGAAATTGCCGGATGGGCTCTGCGGGGTAATAATGTTATCAGTTCCGCCATGGGGCTGGCGGTATTAAATTCAGTCGCTGAATTTAAAAAATTGGAACAGGTTGAAAATGCCGACGGCTCCGACGCCGCATTTTCCGTAGAAATTAAACCGACCGATACGGTTGGGGTTATTGGTCATATTGGACCCGTTATTTTTAACCTTAAAGACAAAGTTCAAAGCCTGCTTGTGTTTGAACGGGGCGAGAACCTCGCTGAAGGGGTTTACCCGGAAAGCAAAGAATCCAAGCTCTTGCCGGAGTGCCAGGTGGTTTTTGTCAGCAGCACTTCTCTAATCAACCGGACACTGGAAAATGTATTGGGTTATTGTACCGGCGCCCGGGATATGGTGATGGTGGGGTCCATCCAGCACGCCTTTATACCCTCAGGCTTTTCAGGGGAGCGGAGTGACGATGCTTTCCGGAATAAGATGGCTGCCGGAGCATAGGGACCCTATCCTCACCGGCATCAGCCAATGCGCCGGGATAAGGCAATTGATTCAATACGCGCAAAAGATGTCGGTACGCGTGTAGTTGTTGTCAACTCATATGAACGCAGCAATTCCGGACTGGAACAAAGAGAAAGTCAATCAAGAAAGGAAATGAGTATGGAGAAACAGTCGGCTGAGGAAGCAGTGCCCGAAAACAAACTGCAGTATTTCCCGATTAGCTTTTTCGCCAGCGTTATGGGGGTCAGCGGTTTGGCCATCGCAGTTGAGCGTTATGAACAAGTTTTTAAGCTGAACAGCAGAATCGGCTTAATACTACTGATTGCCGCTTACCTGGTTTTTGTTGCAGTAACAATTACTTATTCTTTAAAAATTGGCAAACATTTTTCGGCTGTGAAAAGTGAATTTAATCACCCGGTAAAAGCTAATTTTTTCCCCGCCTTTTCCATAAGCCTACTGCTATTAAGTGTCGGAACTGCCGGGTATCAGGGAAAATTGGCATATTATCTTTTTATTATAGGTGCAGCGGTACACTTTATCTTTACCATCATCATGATATCCCGGTGGATTACCCAAAAATATCAAATATTGCAACTTAATCCGGCGTGGTTTATTCCTGTAGTTGGAAACATTATAATTCCGATTGCGGGAATAAAGTTCGTAAATATAGAAATTTGCTGGTTTTTCTTTAGTCTTGGACTCTTTTTCTGGTTAATTTTATTTACGCTAATTTTTTACCGGATTGTATTCCACGATCCAATGCCGAAACAGTTATTCCCAACGCTCTTTATTCTGATAGCGCCACCATCTGTTGCCTTTATTGCTTACACAAAAATTGCAGGTCATATGGATAGCTTTTCAAGATTCTTACTCTACATAGCCTGGTTTTTCGTATTATTACTTTTATCTATGACGAGATATTTTCTAAAGCTGGACTTCAATATATCTTGGTGGGCCTATACATTCCCTTTGAGCGCAGTTACGATTGCTAGCATCTTAGCCTTTGAGCAGCTTAAATATCCGCTGTTTGGATGGATTGCCACCGGTTTGTTGATATTGACTTCTTTGGTGATTGTCGTGGTTATTTTGAAAACGATAATGGCAATCTTACACAATAAAGTATTCGTCCCCGAGTAGTGTTCTAAATAAATTTGACTTTTTCCCTACAACGAATTTTCTAAAGACATTATTTTGGAAGATTTGATGATTCAGTCTGAAAACATACTCCGTATGACGGAGAGAGGAATTAAATGTCAGGAGTGTCAGAAGAATGCATGAGGAGATTGTATTTTGTAAAGGCGGAGGTTGCACCGCTAAACTAGGGCCAGGAATGTTATCTTCAGTTCTTGATAAGTTGCCTAAAGTTGCAGATCCGCATTTGCTGGTAGGCTTCGACAGTTCTGACGATGCAGCAATATATCAGTTAACAGATGATTTAGCAGTCGTTCAGACTTTGGATTTTTTTCCTCCTATGGTTGATGATCCGTATACATTTGGACAAATCGCAGCGGCTAATGCGCTTTCGGATATCTATGCCATGGGAGGAGAGGTAAAGACAGCGCTAAATATTGTATGCTTTCCCGAAAAGATGGATCTGAATATTTTGGGTGAAATCATGCTTGGGGGAAGTGAAAAAGTTAGAGAGGCAGGAGGGATCCTGGTAGGTGGACATTCCATTGCCGACAGTGATGTGAAGTATGGCCTTTCAGTAATGGGTATTATTCATCCTGATAAGATTTATAAGAACAACACTTGTCAAAAGGGAGATCAACTGCTCTTAACAAAACCTCTGGGAGTAGGCATTGTATGCACTGCCCAGCGTGTAGGGGAGAGTTCCAAGGAAGCCATGGATCTGGCCATTCGTTCCATGACCACGCTTAATAAATATGCAGCGGAAATCTTCAAAGAGTACCAGGTGCATGCGTGCACAGATGTGACAGGGTTTAGTTTTCTAGGTCATCTTCAGGAAATGTTAGGAGCGGATTTCGGAGCGGAGATAGACACGCTGCAAGTACCGTATATTCCAGAGGCAGTTCATTACGCAAATGAGTTTCTTTTAACCGCAGCTGCTCAGAGAAACCGGAATCATGTTGGTAATGGGGTAGATTTTAGAAATGTTCCCTTTGCCATGGAAGAGATCCTTTTTGACCCACAGACAGACATCGGGGGGACTCCTAGTCAGCCTGCCGCAGGAAGAAGCCGAAATTGTTCTTAACGAAATTAAATCCTTGGGATTACCTTGTGGTATCGTTGGCGTGGTTACACAAAATGATGATAAAAGAATTATTGTCAGATAAGGAGGATGAATATGAAACAAACCATTGATGCTAGAGGGAAAGCGTGTCCAATACCGGTTGTGGAGACCAAGAAGGTATTGGCAACTCTTCATGAGGGAGATACTGTAGAAGTAACGGTAGATAATTTTATTGCCGTACAGAATCTGAGCAAAATGGCTGGACAGAAGAAGGTCCCTGTTTCCTCAGAAAAAGTCGATGAGAATAACTATATCGTGAAATTGACTATGAATGAAACTTCCGGCAAGGAAACAGCAGAAGGTACAGAAGAAACTGTTTGTATCCCTGATAGTAGAAAGAAGAAGACGGTTGTCGTACTCTCTTCAGATAAAATGGGAGAAGGGGATGAAAAATTAGGGTATGCCCTTATAAAGGGCTTTGTCTATGCATTGACTGAGCAGGACCAGCTGCCGGAAACAATATTACTATATAATAACGGAGCGCGTTTGTCTGTTGAAGGCTCAGATTCTTTAGCAGATTTGAAACTTTTAGAATCCCAAGGAGTAGAGATATTAACTTGTGGAACCTGTCTTAATCATTATGGATTGGCAGAAAAATTGGGAGTAGGCTCTGTCACAAACATGTACGTAATAGCGGAAAAACAGATGCAGGCAACTAAAATCGTAAATCCATAAAATGAAGGAATTAGATTATGATTTACTTGGATCACGCCGCAACTTCGTTTCATAAGCCCCCGGAGGTAGCTAAAGCTGTTTATCGGACTTTGCAGGGAATTGGCAATAGCGGACGCGGAGCACATAGCGCTTCACTGGATGCCAGTCGTCTGGTCTATCATACGCGAGAGGCTATATCCGAATTATTTAATGTAGGAGACCCGTCGCGAGTGGTGTTCACTTGTAACGCTACTGAGAGTTTAAATATTGCAATCCAAGGCCTGCTTAAGGCTGGAGAACACTGCATCACGACAGCTATTGAGCATAATAGCGTGTTAAGACCGCTTTATCTTATGGAGGAGCGCGGCGTTCATCTGACCGTTGTTCCTGCAGATGCAAAGGGATGTATTGGTGTATCTCAGATAGAAGCTGCAGTTCGAACTGAAACTAAGGCAGTGGTTTTAACCCATGCTTCAAATGTAACAGGGAATGTTCTGGATATTGAAGCAGTTAGTACGATATGTAGTAAGCATAACCTTCTTTTTATAGTAGATGCTTCGCAAAGTGCGGGTATCATTCCTATCGACATGCAAAAGATTGGCATATCAGCACTTTGCTGTTCAGGGCACAAAAGCCTTCTTGGACCGCAGGGTACGGGCGTACTGTGCCTTGCCGATGGGGTTTTCCCTGCGGCGCTTAAGCTTGGCGGAACAGGAGTTGTTAGCTTTTCGCGCATCATGCCAAAGTTTCTGCCTGCAGCGCTTGAAGCAGGTACCTTAAATACGCATGGTTTGGCGGGACTCTTAGCAGCCTGCAACTACTTGAAAACATACGGACAGTTAAGGATCTTTAAGGAAGCTAGCGAACACGCCAAGCTGTTTGAGGAGGGTATCAAGAATATACCTGGAATCACTTTATATGGTGATTTTGAAGCTGCAGTCAGAACACCAGTGGTTGCACTTAACCTAAGAGATATTGATTCAGGGGAAATAACTGATGAGCTTTTTCTGCGTTTTGGTATCGCAACGAGGGCTGGCGCACATTGTGCTCCAGAAGTTCACCGGACCTTTGGAACTGAGGAACAAGGCATGGTACGTTTTAGTTTTTCACATTTCAATACTAAAAATGAGGTAAAGGAAGCAATAACTGCCTTAAAGATACTGGAAGAGGAAAGCCGATGAGACCAAAAGAACTCCAATGCGTTGTAACGTTTCAAACTACCACAGAAGCCATGGCTTTTGAGGAAGCTGCAAGAAAAGAAGGCTTGAAAGGCCGCATAATTCCATTGCCTAGAGATATTGCATCTGGATGTGGGCTTGTTTGGAGAGAAGATCCGCTTTGCAGAGTGGTGATAGAAAAGCTCCTTAAGGAACATCACCTCAGATATGATAGCATTTATGAATTAGTGATTTAATAGATTTTTAAATGGAAAGCATAAATATACTGTCAAGAACATCAGCACCATGATGAATATGGATATTAAATGATAAGAGATATTTACAGATGGGCGGGGAATTATGATTAACGTTAACATACCTGGGTATGGTGAACTAGATATAAAGAATTTGGTGCTTGATTATAACGGAACCTTGGCAACAGGCGGACTGCTTATAGATGGTTTGAAGGAAATAATTGAGGAGTTAACCAAGAAAATCAAAGTGTATGTTATAACTGCCGATACGTTCGGAAGTGTTGAATCAGAATTAATTGATCTGCCGATTGAAATTATTAAGCTGAATAGCGATGATGAGAGAAGAGAAAAGCTTGATCTGATTCAAAGACTTGGGCCAAAAGAAACTGTATCGATTGGTAATGGGAACAATGATGAGTTTATGTTAAAAGAATCGATTATTGGAATCTGCGTAATGGGTTCTGAAGGTTGTTCGAAAAAAGCATTGGATAGCTCAGATTTGGTGATTAACAGTATCAAGAGTACGTTAGAATTACTCAAATATACAAACCGACTGAAAGCGACTTTAAGATTTTGATTGTATTGTTTTGGAGGATCTGATGATTCAGCCTGAAAAAATACTCCGTATGACGGAGAGTTTATGTCCAGTTTGCTTAGATAAAATACTAAAATACCTGCTAAACACGTTCTGATTGATGGAGATGTTTATCTACAGAAAATGTGTGCCGAGCATGGAAATTTTTCTACAATTATCTGGCGCGGTGACGGTGAACTGGATTATAGTGCCTGGGAAAAAGAAAAATTGCGGGCACATCCTCAGGTGTGTCTGACTGAGGTAGAAAAAGACTGTCCTTATGACTGCGGCATATGCGCGGAACATAGACAACAAACCTGTTGTGTAGTGCTGGAAGTGACTGAACGCTGCAATTTGAACTGCAACTTTTGCTTTGCCAGCAGTGGAGGAGAGAAGAAAGATTCTTCTTTTGAACAGATCAGAGAATGGCTGGAGCATCTCGTAGAAGCTGGAAAACCGTTTATCCATCTTTCCGGAGGAGAACCGACTGTGCGTAATGATTTACCGGAAATCATCAGCCTGGCAAATCAGATGGGTTTTCCTTATATCCAACTAAATACCAACGGACTTCGTCTAAGTCTAGATCCGGAGTATGTTAGAAGGCTTAAGGAAGCCGGTTTATCTTCGGTCTTCATGCAGTTTGACGGTACGAGGGACGAGATCTACCTACAACTCAAGGGTCGCAGTCTTTTAGCTGTAAAAGATAAGGCGATCCAAAATTGTAGTGACAATCATCTTGGAATTGTGCTTGTCCCAACAATTGTTCCGGGGGTTAATGCAGTTAATATCTGGTGCATGAAGAAACTGTGGATTATGAATTTGTTGAGGACAGTCAGACGGTCATTATCGGGACCCCGGCCTATGCAGCAGACTTAAGCTGGCAGTTGAAAAAGTGGTTCGATACGGATTGGAATTGCACGCTGGCAGGGAAACTCGGCGCAGCGTTTGCCACACAAATACCTTCGGTTGTTAATAAGGCAGTCAGGCAGTGCCATTGATAATTTCTCAAAATACTGTATAATCATAAAATAAAACTATGGGCTGGGTAAAATTATGACACTCCAACAACTTAAATATATCATAAAAATAGTTGAATGCGGTTCTATTACCGAAGCGGCAAGGCAGCTTTTTATAACACAACCAAGTCTTTCAACTGCTGTTAAAGAACTTGAAACCGAACTTGGAATAGAAATATTTTACCGCACGAATAAAGGAATATCCTTGTCTGTTGACGGTACGGAATTCCTCTCTTACGCACGTCAAATTATAGAACAGACAGAGCTGATGGAGCAGCGCTATAGAGGGAAAAAACCGGCAAAGCAGCTTTGCTCAGTTTCTACCCAACATTACGCTTTTGCTGTCAATGCTTTTGTCGATTTGCTCTTGACCTTGGATGTCGATGAATATGAATTTACGCTTCGGGAAACAAGAACGTATGAGATCATTGAAGATGTTAAAAATTTGCGCAGTGAAATCGGAATTATTTATTTCAGTGATTTTAACGAAAAGGTTTTGTATAAGCTGCTGAAAGAAAACCACTTGGTGTTCAATCCTCTTTTTGAAGCTGATCCTCACGTTTTTATCAGTTCAAAGCATCCTCTTGCCAAGAACACGTCCGTTACGCTTGAAGACTTGGCGGATTACCCGGTTCTTGCCTTTGAACAAGGTGAGTATAATTCCTTTTATTTCTCGGAAGAAATTCTCAGCACAGTCCCCCGCAAGAAAACAATCCATGTCAGTGACCGCGCCACTCTATTCAACCTGTTGATCGGGTTAAACGGATATACGATTTGCACCGGTGTTTTAAGTACTGATTTAAATGGCGAAAACATAATTTCCGTACCGCTGATGACAGACGAAAGAATTCGTGTCGGCTGGATTGCCAACGAAAAAGCTCGTCTCAGTTCAATCGCGCTTAATTATATCTCAAAACTGAAACGGTTGATTACCGAGTACGGATACACAGTTATCGAGAACAATGCCTCAGCTTTAAAGTAGGAGGAGGCATTGCTATCAGGCAACAAGCAAAGTATTTATTGCTTCATAGATTCGATGCGCAATATATGGATTATTCATTGTGTACAGGTGTATTCCATCTACCCCCTGAGCTATTAAATCGATTATTTGGTCGATGGCATAGGCAATACCTGCATCCCGAATTGCTTCCGGATTGTTTTCGTACCTGCCCATGACCGACAGGAATTTTTTCGGAAGGTTCACTCCGCAAAGGGTAACCATACGCTCAATCTGCTTCTTGTTCACAACAGGCATGATGCCTGCCTCAATCGGAACATTGATTCCCGCATTCACAGCCCGTTCCCGAAACGAATAGAAATATTGATTATCGAAAAACAACTGTGTAATCAGCTGGTCCGCTCCCGCATCCACCTTGGTTTTTAGATTGTAAATATCTTCAACCACACTTGCGCATTCTTTGTGTCCTTCCGGATAACAAGCTCCGATAATATGAAAGTCGCCGTTAGCTTTAATAAAAGAAACCAAATCGCTGGCATGCTGAAAATCGTTCTTTGTTGCAGAACTGGCATCGCCGCGAAGCGCAAGGATATTCTCTATACCCGCTTTTTTGCAATCATCCAATATTTTCAGAACATCTGTTTTGGAAAGGTTGATACATGGAAGATGGGCAACATTTTCAATCCCATAGGTATTTTTTACAACCGAAGCGATTTCCAACGTTTCGGTATTGTTTTTGCCTCCACCCGCGCCGTAGGTCACACTGATAAAGTCGGGATTCAATTCCTGCAGTTGGTCAACCGTATCGTAAATCGTGTTAACTGCGGAGGTAGGTTTGGGTGGAAATATCTCCAACGACAGTACCCTTTTCGTTTTAAATATTTCAGATATCTTCATTCTTGCAGTTCCCTCCTAGCCTTAACTGCCGCGGCAACCATATTTTCAAGGCTCGGCAGGACCTCTGCATTGCCTCTCGTTTTCAGTCCGCAGTCAGGGTTGACCCAAAGCTTTTGTCTGGGTATTTTCTCAAGCATTTTGGAAACAGCTTCTTTCATTTCAGAAACGCTTGGAATTCTCGGAGAATGGATATCATAAACACCCGGGCCGACTTCTGTTTTAAATTCGCATTCCCTTAATGCGTCGACAATCGTGAGATCGGAACGCGACGCTTCGAAGGTAATTACATCCGCATCCATCGCCTCAATCTCCTTGATAATATCCGAGAACTCGCTGTAGCACATGTGGGTGTGGATTTGCGTTTCCGGTTTCACGGAGCTGTGGACAAGCCGGAAAGCAGGAATTGCCCAGTCGAGATACTCACTGTGCCAATCGCTTTTTCTCAGCGGCAGTTTTTCTCGGAGAGCCGCTTCGTCAATTTGAATAATTTTGATGCCGTTTGCTTCCAGGTCGAGCACTTCCTCCCTGATGGCAAGGGCAATCTGAAAAGCGCATTCCTTAAGCGAGATATCTTCACGGGGGAATGACCAGTTCAAAATCGTTACCGGACCGGTCAGCATCCCTTTCATGTATTTCGATGTAAGGGACTGCGCATAGACAGCGTAATCTACCGACATAGGCCGGGCGCGGTATATGTCTCCCCATATAATAGGAGGTTTCACACACCTTGTACCGTAAGACTGCACCCACGCTTTTTCGGTAAATAAATATCCGTTAAGATTTTCACCGAAATACTCGACCATATCGTTACGTTCAAATTCGCCGTGAACAAGCACATCAAGGCCTATTTTTTCCTGCAACGCAACACATTTCGCAATTTTTTCCTTATTGAACCTGGTGTACTGCTCCAATGATATTTTGCCTTTTTTATAATCAGAACGGTTTGCCTTGACCTCTTCCGTCTGGGGGAAAGAGCCGATTGTCGTTGTCGGAAGTAAAGGCAGCTGAAACTTTTCTTTTTGAATGGTTTCACGCTCTGCGAAGGCAGGATATCTGAGAAAATCATCCTGAGAAAGCGCCGCAACGGCAGCTTGCACAGCTGGCTTATTGCAGTTCCTGTTTTTATTTATAGTTTGGGCATTTTTCATAGATTCTGCGGTTTCAAACGGATTATTGTTTGATAATATTTTCTTCAGCTCTGAAAGCTCACCGAGCTTTTCCTCGGCGAAGGCAAAATGTTTTTTGTGTTTTTCCGAAAGACCATCCTCATGCTTTAGGGTGTAGGGTACATGCAACAGAGAACAGGAAGTGTTTAAAACAACTTTTTTACAGCTTTGAGATATCTTCTCAATTAATCCGAGCGTCTTGGCATAATTGTTCCGCCATATATTCTTGCCGTTGACTACACCGGCAAAAAGCGTTTTGTCAGCAGGGAACCCCAAACTTTCAATAAGCTCTAGGGTCTTTTTTCCCTCAACAAAATCAAGACCTATTCCGTCAAAAGCCATTGCGGCAACCTCGCGATAACAATCCCGAATGTCGCCAAAATACGTTTGCAGGAGCACTTTGGCGTTCCCTTTATGCAAAAGGATTTCGCCGTACAATTGACCGAAAAGGTTTTTGTCTTTAGCCGTCAGGTCCATGACAAGAGCCGGTTCGTCGAACTGAATCCAAGTTGCGCCGAGGGTGTTAAATAAATCGAGAATATCCGAATACGCCTGAACGATATCCGCTATAAAATCCTCGGCTGTTTTTTCACCCGTAAATCTTGTCAGCTTTAAAAATGTATAAGCTCCGATCATAACCGGTTTTGTTTCTAATCCGAGATTTTTTGCTTCCAGATACTCATTGAAAGGTTTGGTTCCTACGAGATAAATATTCATGTCGTCTTCAATTTCCGGCACCATATAATGATAATTGGTGTTAAACCATTTTTTCATGGCAAGCGCCTTTACATCGCCTTTTTCGCCTTGATATCCTCTGGCCATTGCAAAATATTCATCAATCGGCTCAAGTTGCAATTGCTTATATCGTTTCGGAACAGCGTTCAGCAAAACGGCGATATCCAGCAGATTATCGTAAAACGAAAAATCATTTGACGAAATGAAGTCAATGCCGTTTATACTTTGCGCTTCCCAGTGTGTTTTCCTGAGTTCAAAAGCAGCTGCTAGAAACTTATCTCTCGATAATGCACCCTTAAAATACTTTTCCGTAGCAAATTTTAATTCCCTTAACGCACCCACTCTGGGATAGCCGATTACAGATGTTTGCATTATAATTCTCCCC